>JBBTUQ010000066.1:3881-5965 GCA_038063675.1 Patescibacteria group bacterium
TCGGCGATGAAAGGTGTAAAGGGAGCAAGAAGTTTACTCAAAGTAACTAAAACTTCGTAACAGGTTGAGAAAAATTCATCAGTCATTCGGTCCCGGCTGCGACGGATGTACCAGGTGGAGAGATCCTCGACAAATAATTTAAGTTTGCTAACTACCGTTACCGTGGCGTAATTTTCTAAGCCGAGAGTTACTGTACTGGTCAGTTCTTCGAGCCTAGCAAAAATCCAAAGATCGAGAATGTTTTCAGATTTTTCTGTTTTTTTGAGTTGCCAATTATTCAGATTTGCATATATGACAAAAAAACTATAAACGTTCCAAAGAATTAATAAAAAGCCGCGCACCTGCATTTTATATTCCTCTTCTGAAATGCGAATGTCTTCACCATTCATTACTGGGCTGCCAAGAAGATATAGCCTTAGGGCGTCACCGCCATATTTTTGAAGCATTTCCTTGGGATCGGGATAATTACCGAAGTTTTTGCTCATTTTTCTTCCGTCGGTTCCAAGAATAACACCAGTTACTGCGGCGTTTTTGAATGCTATTGATCCTAATAGTGAATTGGTAATTACATGAAGAACGTAAAACCATGCTCGAATTTGGCCGGTGTATTCAACAATAAAGTCTGGCGGAAAAAACTCATTTAGTTTTTGTTCTTTGTTAAAAGGATAGTGGCGCTCACCAAAAGACGCCGACCCGGCCTCAACCCAACTATCTAGAACTTCGGGGACACGTTTTGAAGGTGACTGACATTTGGCACAAGGAATAATAATTTTGTCAATTTCGGGTCGATGAAGATTGGTAATTTTTTGTTCTGAAATTTTTTCCAGTTCTTCGATAGACCCAGGAACAAAACGGTTACCACATTTATTACATTCCCAGACAGGAACCGGCGATCCCCAATATCTACTCCTAGAAATACACCAATCTGGAGCTGCCATTAAACTATTTAAAAAACGTCCGTGTTTAAAATGGGCCGGAAACCAATTTATCTTTTCATTTTCGCTAACCATTTGGTTTTTTAGTTTTTGAATATCAATATACCAAGCATTTTGAGGTGAGTAGATAAGCCGAGTATGGCATCGCCAGCACGTAGGGACAGTATGAGTGTAACTATCCTCTTGATAAAGCAACCCACGATTTTTGAGATCGACGTTAACTTTTGGATTAACATCAAGATAATACTCCCCCGGCCAGTTAGGAATGTTGGGTAAGAGTTTGCCCTCCTCGTCAATATGAAGAACAATTTGGATATTTTCTTTTTGCATGGCAGCTAAGTCTTCTTCGCCGTAAGCTGCGATTGTCACGATTCCTGTGCCTTCGTCGGCTGTGACAAAATCCCCACTGATCACAACAAAAGCCTTTTTACCGGGATCAATTTTGTAGAAATCAAAGTGGGGAACAAATTTTTTGCCCAGCAATTTTTCTCCAGAAAATTCTGTGGTAGCTTTATAAGGTTCTTTATTGAGCATATTAAGAGCATTCTTCGCTAAAATGTAGCTTTCTTGGCCTTGTTTTACTTTTACGTAAGTTAGTTTTGGATTGACGGCTAAGGCCGGGGTAGCAATTTTGTTCCAAGGAGTTGTTGACCAGGCTAAAAGAAAAGTGCCTGGTTCATCGACCAACTCGTATTTATAAGTATCTGCCGGTTCAGTAATTTCTTGATAGTTGTCAGCATCCATTGCTACTTCAAAATTAGAAATAGGGGTTGCGCAGTGCGGACAGTAAAGCGAAACTCTTAATCCTTTGTAAATAAAGCCTTTATCGTATATTTGTTTAAAAACCCACATAACTGTTTCCATATAAGGAAGATCCCATGTCTTGTAGGCGTTCTTAAAGTCCACCCAACGACCAATGTGATCAACATACCATTCCCATTCAGCGGAAACTTCCTGGACATAACCAAGGCACTCATCAATAAATTTTTTGATCCCTACTATTTCTTCTATATCTTTTTTTCGTTTAATCTTGAGTTTGTTCTCAACTTTATTTTCAATTGGCAAACCGTGACCGTCCCAACCCCAGACTCGGCTCACACGAAAACCTTTCATTGTCCAATAACGACCGAATAGATCTTTAGGAATACT
>JBBTUQ010000067.1:0-2269 GCA_038063675.1 Patescibacteria group bacterium
CCCCGAATATCCGTACGTCGTGAGCCATATCCGCGCGGATAATCCCTGCCCCCGAAGTCACTAAAATATCCCCGTCCATTGCCTGTTGATCGGTTATCTGGTAGGTTGACGTTACCTCCGTCCCCGCAAACTGCGCCCCAACTGGTTTTGCCAAAACCACCAACGCCGCCAAAAAGACAATCGTCTTCCTCATCCCTTAAGAGTAAAGCTTTTCTCTATATTCTTCAAGCATTCTCTTTGTCGTAAACCTCGCCGCCACCACTTCTCTGGTCTTTCTCATTTTCTCCGCCCACCCGTCTTTATTTTCATAAAACATAGGGACAATTTCTTTTTCCATCAGATTATAAAAACTTTCTGCTGTCTGTCCTTCATCCAAGACCCAGTCAAGTCCTGATTCCGCAAACCAGCCGTCATTTGTCGAAACTTGCAGCGCTCCATTCAACCCCGCCTTCATCCCGCTCGTCCCGCACGCCTCCCGGCCCACCATCGGCGTATTCAACCACACATCCGCTCCGGCCGTCAGCAACTTCGTTTTTTCCAAATCATATGATCCCCAAAAAATAATTCTTGTTTTAAATTGAGGCATCGAGGCAAACCTTTTCAACTCTTCGGCAATTTTACTTCCCGCCTCATCCAGCGGATTCACCTTCCCGGCAATAATTATCTGCACCGGATATTTCTCATTATTTACCAATTGGTCCAATTGGTCAAATTGGTCAAATATTAAAAGCGGTCGCTTATATTCCACCAGCCTCCTGGCCCACACCACCGTCAAAATATTCTCGTCTAAATCTCCCCCCATCTCCCCAATCTTTCTAATTAACCTGATTTTATTTTCTTGATGGTTTTCCCCCTGATCCCATCTTGCCACACTTATCCCATTGGTAATCGGTATCAGCCGGCTCTCCGGATGGGCAATTTTCTCATATTTTGCATGCAGCTGACTGACGGCGCTGGCCTTTTGGGCCGTTTTTAAAAGAAAATTTGTCGTTGAAAACTCATTAGGATGACTCGGATGCGTCCCCATTTCAAAAAATTTCTCGTATTCTGCCCCCAAATACTTTTGGAATTCTTCTTTTGTCAGTCTCAACCCCGCCCCCGAAAAAATCGTATGCTTCGTGGCCACTATCTTGCCAATTTGACCAATTTGACTAATTAGTCCAATTATTGTAAATGCTGTATGTCCCTCATTTAAATGATACACATCCGGTCTTATCCCCAATTCCCCCAAAACCCTCACTCCCCCCATTCCCAAAAGCATCTGCTGCTTTATCATCGTCTCTTTATCCGGCCCATAAATTTCCTCACAAACCCGCCCTTTATCTTTCAACAAAAAGAGTGTCGTTCCTCCGTATTTTTTCCCCAAAACCCACAAATCCCCCATATCCCTCATTTCTAAAAACCCGGCCTCTTTTAATTTTTCTTTTGGTCCATATCCCAATCCCATAAACACCATATCTTCTCTTCCTTCCAACACTAAATCACCGGCTAAAACCCCTAGTCCTCCCGCATAAAGCTGGGGCAAACTATCCTCAACGGCATATTCACAACAAAAGTACGCAATCGTCATTTCTCTATTTTATCAATTCTCCACTGCCAATTACCACCCTTTCTCCCCGGCCTATTAAATCTAAAACCTTTTCCTAACCCCAGAATATCCCACATAGGTATTATAAATATTTTCGCCCCCGATCTTTCCCCTAACTCCCTTACATCCCTGAATTCCCTGATTTTCCCCATCCCCATCGTATCGTGCGTGCTACTATAAAGCACCTCGTCTTTTTTCACCTTTCTTGCCCCAAAAACCATCACTTTCGTTCCCAATAATCCGAATTTCTTTCGCAGTTCCGTCACCTCCGGAGTAATTATCCCCAGGTCTTCGGCAATCAGTATTTTATCCGGAAATTTTTGCCGTATTTTAGTTAAAATTCTCTCCCCGGGAACTTTTAACCAGTCCCCCTTCTTGCCGGATTTATACTTTGCCGGTATTGCCCAAACCGCCGCCAAGCCGCAGAAATGATCCAAGCGAACAACATCAAAAAGACTAAAGGCCCGATGCAGTCTCTTTAATAAATACGCCAGGTTCTCCTCATACTTATGCTCCCAATCAAAAATCGGTAAACCCCAATATTGCCCCTTTTGGGTATATCTGTCTGGCGGTGCTCCGGCCAAAAACCCCTCGACAAACAAATCATCCCGTTCCGTTTTGGTTATAAAATACGGCAAGTCGCCAATTATCAAAACCCCTTAGCTGTTGGCATATTTTTTC
>JBBTUQ010000068.1:0-4062 GCA_038063675.1 Patescibacteria group bacterium
GGCAAAACGGGGATGAAACTCCTCCGCCACTTTTTCGGCCAAATAAACCTTAATCAAAGACTGATAGTGAATGTCTTTTTTATTGGCCAATTGTTTTAATGAATTATAAAGCGAATCCGTAACCCGCAAGGTTATAGACCGTGTAGACATCTTTAGGTTCGGGAAAACAGGGTTAACAACTGCTTTGCCCCAATCCACATAATCAGTCGAGTCGTGAGTTGACCAAAATTTATCTTCTTCGCCCTCGTTTTTAAATTTAGGAATTGTTTTTAATTTGCTTTGATCTCTTGCTGAAACTACTCGCATTTTGCTTCTCCGTGTTGCGTAAACCAAAAATATTTTTTTGCCTGCATTTGTTTTTCCTAAAACTTCAAATCTTTCTTCCATTTGCGAATGCCTTTGGTCTTTTTTCACCAACAACGGCTTATTATTAAAAATCTCTTCACAATCTTCGTATCTGATTTTGTGCTTTTTGATATGATCCAGATTCCCTTTATCCCATTCAAATCCCTCAGGCCTAATAAAATCTAAATCCATATCTGTACATAACTATACCATACATAAATAGACTGTCAAGTCTTAAACACCGGCAGGTCGCCAAGAGTCAAAAGGTTGTCAAACTTATCAAACTGTTCGCCATTCACATTTTTAAACACGCCTCCAGAAACCCCAAAAACAACGGGTGGGGAGAAAGAGGGCGGGACTGGAGTTCCGGATGATACTGGGTCCCCACAAAAAACGGGTGATCGGCAAGCTCTATCGCCTCCACCAATTTTCCATCCGGGGAAACCGCCGCAATTTTTAGCCCTTTTTTCTCCAAAATTTTTCTATATTTATTATTAAATTCATACCGGTGCCTGTGCCTTTCCAAAACATTTTCTTTTTCATAAATTTTAAAAAGTTTCGAATTTTTGTCTATTTGCGCGGGCCACTGTCCCAAGCGTATTGTTCCCCCATATTGATGTTTTTTAAGATATTTTTCCTGGTCTTTCATTAAATGAATCACCGGATACTTTGTCTTTTCGTCCACCTCCGTACTGTTGGCCCCGGTTAATCCGCAAACATTTCTGGCAAATTCAATTACCGCCATTTGCATGCCGAAACATAGCCCCAAGAACGGAATTTTATTTTCCCGGGCAAACTTCACCGCCGCGATTTTCCCCTCCACTCCCCGGCTTCCCCATCCTTGGGGAACTATAATTCCCCGAATATCTTCGGAAAAATTTCCCTTCTTTTCAAACTCTTCAGAATTAAAAGGCACTATTTCCGCGTTAATTTTCAGACGCGCCGCCGCGTGCCTAACCGCTTCAAAAACGGAAAGATAAACGTCACGAAGCTGAGCCGAACCATGCTGAATATATTTCCCCACTAAGGCGACTTTAATAGTCTTAACCGGGTTATGAATGCCGTCCAAAAACTCCTGCCATTGTTTTAAATCGTGCCGGCGCGGTTTTAGTCCTAATTTTTTTAAAATCTTTTCCGCCATTTTATTTTTGGCCAAAAGGAGGGGCGTGTCATAAATACAATCGGTATCCGGATCGTCAATAATATTTTCCCTCTCCACAAAACACCGGTTGGCAATGGTTTCCCGCCGCGGCTGATCAATGGGAATTTCATTTCTGGTGACAATAAAATCGGGAAAAACGCCAATTTGCCTTAACCCGGCCACCGCGTGTTGAGTCGGTTTCGTTTTCAGCTCCCCAACATTTTTTAAATAAGGCAGGTAAGTTACCAGAACATTAACCGATTTATATTCCCTGCCCAGTTCCCGGGCGGCATGCAAAAATGGCTGGTTTTCCAAATCCCCCGTCGTCCCGCCAATTTCCACCACCGTAATTTCATAATCCTTCGCTACTTCCAAAAGCATCTTTTTTATTTCATTAATCACGTCCGGAAACATTTCCGCGTCCCGCCCCTGATATTTAAAAGTCCGTTCGTTATTAATCACATTCAGATAAACCTTGCCGGAAGTAATATTGTGGTCGCGCGTCAGATCAATATTCATAAACCGTTCGTAATTACCCAGATCCTGGTCAATTTCCCCGCCGTCTTTGGTCACAAAAACTTCCCCGTGCTCCGCCGGACGCATTGTTCCCGCATCCATAGAAAAATAAGGGTCGATTTTAATTGCCGTCACTTTAAATCCCGAAGATTTAAGAAGCAGCCCGACGGAGGAGGTCACAATCCCTTTCCCTAATCCTGACAAAACCCCGCCGCAGACAAAAATAAACCTCACTCCCGCATTCTCCCAGTTGACAAACCCTTCGTCAAGAAACAAAATGAAAAATGTGAATCAAGTCATAAATATAGAGCAGATCGTCGGGAATGTCCACAATGCCAACTCTGGTTTTCGTGCTCACATGTGCGAACGCGTAATCGAGGCTCACACCATTGGCAATCCTATCCCCGATGCTTGGATTTTTTATCTTCTGGCTGTCAGACTTCACGCCGTTCCTGTCCCTCCCGAAAAAATCCGCCAAACCCTGTTAGATATTGCCACCCTCATCAAAAACGGCAATTAGCACTTGCTAAACCCGGCTTTTTGGAAGTGTTGGTCAAAAGTTGCCACCCTGTCCAGGCCCAGTCGCTTCACCACCGCAAACGAAACGCAATCAGTGAAGGACAGGTCGCTCCAGTCTTTTAAAAACCAACCCCAAGCATTAGCTTCATCACCGGCAATTACACGAACAATTTTAATAGGCGGAATTGCTTTGGCTAAAAAATCTCTTAACTCTTTAACCTTGTCTCTGCCCCGCCGTTTACGTATCAAGGTAAACGTTTCGTCCAAGATATAATTTGAAGTTATTAAAACAATATCTTCTTTCGCCATCCCGGCAAAAATCTTTACTGCTTCTTTGTGAAAATCATCTCTCCCGTCAATAAGTCCTTTAAAAAAGCTCGTATCCACAAAGATTTGGACTGATTTAGATTGCATAAATCTCTTCATCTTCAGCAGATAACCCCATTGGTCGATCTTTCCCGGAAGCCAACTTGGGCAAATCCCAAATACTGGGACTTTTTAACTGAAAAGTTGTTGAAAAACGAACAATCATCCTGCGGACAAACTCGTTAACGCTTATTCCCGCCTCTGCCGCCAAAGACCTGACCATAATCCATTCAGACCTTGGTAAACGCAAATTAGTTACTACCATAGAATCAATCATATAGTATGAATCATACTATAGTATGAATAGTATGTCAACTAGCACTTGGAGTACCCACACGCATAGCATTTGGCGCAGCCTTCTTCTAAAACCAGCGCCCCGGCCCCACATGAAGGGCACAAATCGCGCTTTATCTGTTTTGTTTCTAAAAACATTGGCACATTTTTTGCCTCTGTTTCTCTTCCTTCGTTTTGGATTTTGGATTTTGGATTTTGGATTTCAAAATGCATGGCGATTGCCTTGGCCACCGCATCCGGCAAGCTTCTGACCCTGTTTACTCCAAACCCCACCGCGTTCGCTCCCCCAATGCCGTGTAACTGCTCAATAATCTCCCTTGCTCGTTCTTTCGCCGGCAAATGATTCCCAAAACGCAAAGTCGTGGAAATAAGTCTCCCGATAGCCTCGGCCATCGCCGCCACTTCCGATCCCGCCCGCCCCACATTTATAAAAACTTCGAACGGATCCCGGTTTCCGTCATGATTAACAGTTATAAAAGCCGTCCCCAGTGGTGTTTCTATCCGGTATGTTGCTCCTTCCACCTTTATTGGCCTTACCCGAAGTTCTGCGTGTCCATTAACTGTTTTCGTTCCCACATTTAAAACTTGTGCTTCTTTACATCCATCTCTATAAACCGTGATACCATTACATCCTTGTTCGTAGGCCAAAATATAAGCCTTCTCAATATCATCAACCGTGGCTTCATGCGGCAAATTTATTGTTTTGGATACAGAGTTATCTGTAAATTTTTGAAAGGCCGCTTGCATTCTTACATGCCATTGGGGGGCTACATCGTGGGCCGTGGTAAATATTCTCCTTAGATCCTCTGGGACCTCCTCAATATGGGCAATTGTCCCTTGATCGGCAATCTTTTCTTTGACCTCCTGGGTATACCACGATT
>JBBTUQ010000069.1:0-1649 GCA_038063675.1 Patescibacteria group bacterium
GAGAGGGGAGTGTGTTCTTTTATGGCACAATTAGCCTTAGTAAGACATGGGGAGTCGGAATATAATTCCAGAAATTTGGAGTGCGGCTGGATTGATGCACCCCTGACCGAGTTGGGTAAACAACAGGCAAGAGAGGCGGCGCAAAAATTAAAAGAAATTAAATGGGATTATATTTTTGAGTCGGATTTAATCAGATCGAAACAAACAACCGACGAAATTCTAAAAATTTTGAATGACGGAGATATTGTAAGAATTTCAAGTCCAGCAATCAAAGAGAGAAATTATGGAATTTATGCCGGCAAAGATAAGTCAGAAGTTTCACAGGAGATTCGTCGCGGTTGGGAGGTACCGATTCCCGAAGGGGAAACTTTAAAAGATGTTTATAACAGGGTAGTCCCCTATTATGAAACGGAAATTTTGCCGAAGCTTAAAGAAGGAAAAAATGTCATAATTCCAGCACACGGGAATTCTTTGAGGGCTTTAGTCAAATATCTTAAGAATATTTCTGACGAAGATATTACTAACCTGGAGATACCGGTGGGAGAAGTTCTAATAGTCGATTATACTTAGCAATTCTCTCTCCCCTATTCATGCCGCCGAATTTGACAAAGTCGGCTTGGACATCAAGAGCGAAATCGACGATCCAAACATCATCAGTTTCTTCCCCACGGTGGGAAACAACAACTTTTAAATTATTATCGTGGGCTAAGTTGGCGGCTTCTTTGGCTTTGGTTATAGTTCCAATTTGGTTTGGCTTGATAACAATGGCTCCACAGGCTTTGAGGTCAATAGCTTTTTGGATTCTTTCTGGGTTGGTGGTGGTGAGATCGTCGGCAATGACGAGATATTTGCCCAAATTGGTCAGATTGGTCCAATTAGACCAAGATTCATCGTCGAATGGGTCTTCAACAGAAAATATATTTTCTGGTATCCGACTTTCACCAAAACACTGCGCCATATCGACACCTATTTGACGATTCGGAAGCACTTCGTGAATTGTTTTCAGAACGTCGTCATTGGTAAATTTTAGTGGGGAGAAGCCGCCTTCGGCGCCGACGGTGTGTTCAATATTTTTGTCGATGAGATATTCGTTCAGCGTTTTAAAATCGCGCATGGCCTGTTCAAGAGTGTCTTCGACAACTAAAAATTCTTGAATAGTGATATTTTTGTTCCCATGTTCCCCGCCCTCGAATAATAAAAGCATTAGTTTTGGAAATTTTGAAGCAGAAATTTTTTGCGTTTTGAAAAAGGCCGCTGATACAGCTAGGGTGGCGTTGCCACCAAAATTGTGAGAGGAGATTTCTTGATCGAGAGACTCTTGGGTCCAGTCTTTACCAGAACAAATTTGACTAATTTGACCAATTTGTCCAATTGCCTCATCGGGAGTGACTTTTTTGATTTCATATTTCCCCGCCGAAATTCCGGCGGGAACAGAAGCAGAAAAAGTGTTGTTTATTGTGGCTTTAATAGTTTCGTTGCCGAGGGAGGCTAATATTTTTTTGGCGGTGATACTTGTAATTATCATTTGTTTGCTAGCCTCTTCTCTGCTTCGTAGATGACTTGGCGGGTATGATTGATGGCATCGGGACTAATAGAGACAGAGGTTACACCCCATTCCACCAATTTTTCGACCAACTCCGGGTAGGTCG
>JBBTUQ010000070.1:0-7906 GCA_038063675.1 Patescibacteria group bacterium
CTGCCGCAAAAAAGACCTCAACCCCGAAGCAAATGTCAAACCCGCCTGGGCATTAACCTGAACCTGATTGATGCCGGCAATTTGATACTCAATAGGATCTTCAATAGTAATAATATTAACCTTGGTCGAATTAATTTTCGTCAAAACAGAGTACAGCGTCGTCGTCTTTCCGGAGCCGGTTGGCCCGCAGACAATAATAATGCCGTGAGGTTTAAGCATGGAAATTTCCAAATTTTTTAACGCCGGCCCCCTTAAACCCAACTCTGAAAGAGTCGGCACTCCGCCGGATTTTTTCAGCAACCTCATAACCACTTTCTCTCCGAAAGCCGTCGGCAGAGTCGAAACCCGCAGATCAACATCATCGTTTTCAAATTTGTAATTAAATCTGCCGTCCTGCGGCAGCCGCTTTTCATCAATTTTCATCCCTGACAATATCTTTACTCTGGACACCAAACTTTCATGAAATTGTCTGGGCAGGATCAATTTTTCGTGCAAAATCCCGTCAATCCGGTAACGAACCCTGGTTTTATCTTCCAGAGGCTCCATGTGTACGTCCGAAGCGCGGGCTTTGACCGCAAATTCCAGTAACCGGCTGACAATCTTGGAAATCCCGGCTTGGGGATCAATTTTTTCCAGTGATTCTTCTTCTTGAGATTTAATTTTTTCCTCTTCCGGAACCTCTTTTAAAGCCTCGGTCACGTCTGATGAGAGACTCTGGCTGTACCGCTCGGCTATGGCCAAACGGATTTTTTCCCGGTCCGCCAGAAAAGGGATAATTTTGGCTCGGCTTTTTTTCTCAATAAATTCAATTACCTGAAGATCCAGGGGGTCGGCCATCGCTACGGACAAAGTCCCGGTTTTTACCTCGTAGGCAAAGGGGATAAGCATGTCCCGTTTAGCCACCTGTTCCGGAACATAAGCCAAAACCTCCGGAGAAATGGCTTGGTTGGCAATATCCACATAAGGCACGCCAATAAGCCTCGCCTTGGTCTCAATCAGTTGTTGCTGGGAAACAAATTCTTTCTCCAGTAAAATCGCTTCCACCGGCCTGCCGGTATTAATATGCTCCAGTTTTACCGCTGCCAGTTGATCGGAGGAAATTATTTTCTGTTCAAAAAGAATATCCTCTATTGTTAAGTCGGGCAGATAACTCATATAATCTTATTGTCTGGTAATTTAACCTTTATGTCAATTAGTGTCCTCATTGTTGGTGCTAACAAAAAGGGGAGGGAAGAGGAGATCATCAAAAAACTCGCTGACAAACCCTATACCATAAAACCGCAGGGGGACACCATTGATGACATTCGCGAATTGCAAAAACAAATTCACCGCCGGCCCGCTTTTGGCAATTATAAAGCCGCGGTCATTCCCGAAGCCCAAAATTTAAGCCCCGAAGCCCAAAATTCTCTTTTAAAAACCCTCGAAGAGCCGCCCGAGGATACTATTATCATATTGACGTCTCCCACGACGGACCTTCTCTTATCCACCATCGTTTCCCGTTGCCAGGTGATTTCTCTTCTTCCGGCTCCGGAAATTGAACTATCGCCTGATCAAATAATAAAACTTAAAAAAACCGACTTTAAAAATATCGCCACCCGAGAAGAGGCCCTGGATTTCGTCGAAAAACTAATTTTTGTCGCGCACCACGACCTCCTCAAAGACAAAACCCAAACTTCCCATATTCGTAAATTAATACAAGCGCGCCACTATTTAAAATCCAACACCAACATCAAACTAACCCTCGAAAGCCTTACCAATCTCATGCCATGGCACGAGTTTGGTTAACAAGCTCTAACAAGACCACCTCTTGTTAACTTGACATCAATAATCCAAACTTCTAATCTTATTTCATGGCTTCTAAAAACTCGATTAAAGTCTATCTAAAAAACGGTTTTTATCATATCTACAACCGCGGGGTGGAAAAGAGAGATATTTTCTGTGACCAACAAGACTTTAGTGTTTTTGTCACTTATTTAAAAAACTATCTCTTGTTTAAAGATGAAGACGCACTTAATAGAATGTTTACTTCCCCAGAAAGCACCAGCTTAGAAAAACAAAAAATAATAAAACAGCTTGGTTTGAAAAATTTTTTCAATAAGATCGACCTTTTGGCATACTCACTACTACCAAACCATTTCCACCTATTAGTTAAACAAAATGACGAAAACGATATTGATTCGTTTATGAATGCTATTGGAACCCGCTACGCCAGCTATTTTAATCGTCGATACAAAAGAGTTGGACCATTATATCAAGGAGTTTACAAGGCGGTTTTAGTCGAAACTGACGAACAATTATTGCATTTGTCTAGGTATATCCACTTAAATCCGTTTCATTACCAAAACCTCCGCTTCTCTTCATGGAATCAAATCAATTGGCCCTGTTCCTTACCAAACTATCTTGGCATTAGAAACGAAGGATGGGTGAAAACTGACTTTATCTTAAGCTATTTTAGTAAAATCAACTCTAATTTTTCATACGCCGATTTTGTTTCCTCTTCCTTTGACGAAAGCCGAATCGCATCTTTCTATTTGGAAACCGAAACATAAACAGAAGATACCAACGCCATTAACAAGAGGTGGTCTTGTTAATCACCAACAGACCCCTTCTTTTCCCCTCATTTTCTTGCTATTATGCTTAAATAATATGGCATCGAAACGGGATTATACCGCCTCTAATATTTTGGTTCTCGAGGGCCTCGAGCCGGTCCGCAAGCGCCCGGGAATGTTCATTGGCTCCACCGATGAAAAAGGCCTTCACCACTTAGCCTATGAAATCGTTGACAACTCTGTCGACGAAGCCCTTGAAGGCTTTGCCACGATCATCCGCGTTACCATAAATAAAGATGGCAGTCTGGCGGTCGAAGACAACGGCCGCGGTATTCCCATTGACATTAACCCTAAATATAAAATCTCCGGGCTGGAACTGGCCATGACTAAACTCCACGCCGGGGGAAAGTTTGATGCCAAAGTTTACAAAGCCTCCGGTGGACTTCATGGCGTCGGGGCATCCGCCGTCAACGCTCTTTCGGCCTGGATGGTCGTCGAGGTTGGCCAAAAAGGCAAACTTTACCGCCAAAGTTACAAAACAGGTAATCCTGACGCCTCCGTCAAGGAAATCGGCAAAACCGAGTTTTCCGGCACCAAAACCACTTTTCTCCCTGACAATACGATTTTCTCAACCGTCGAATGGCACTACCAAACCATCCGTAATTCCATAAGAGACCGTGCCTATTTAGTTCCAAAACTGCGTTTTACTCTCAAAGATGAACGCCTAGATTTAGAAGAAACTTTTTATTTTGAAGGCGGCATCAAATCTCTCGTCTCCCATTTAAACCAAAATAAACTCACCCTCTCGGATGTTTTCTACGTCAATAAAGAAATCGCGACCCCCGTTGCTCCCGTCATTGTGGAAGTTGCTATGCAATACAACGATGCTTTTGGGGAAAACGTCGAAAGCTACGTCAACGTCATCAACACCAAAGATGGCGGCACCCATCTAACCGGTTTTCGCATAGCTCTCACCCGAGCGGTCAACGATTACGGTAAAAAAATTGGCGCCATAAAAGACGGCCAGGAAAGTTTCATCGGCGACGACCTTCGCGAAGGACTAACTGCCGTTGTCTACATCAAAATGCCGGCTGACAAACTTCAATTTGAAAGCCAGACCAAAACCAAACTTAACAATGCCGAGGTCCAACCCGCTGTTGCCTCCGTCGTCAAAGAAGCTTTAGACATGTATTTCGAAGAAAACCCCCATGACGGCCGGGCTATTTTGGAAAAAGTTTTCCTAGCCGCCAAAGCCCGCCTCGCTGCGCGGGCGGCCAAGGACGCAGTTATCAGAAAAGGGGCCCTCGAAGGCTCGGCTCTCCCGGGGAAACTTGCCGATTGTCAATCCCGTGATCCTGCCCAATCCGAACTATTCATAGTGGAAGGCGATAGCGCCGGCGGAAGCGCCAAACAGGGGAGAGACCGTAAATTTCAAGCCATCCTGCCGCTTTTTGGTAAACCCCTAAACACGGAGCGGGCCAGAATCGACCAAATCGTTAGTTCGGAAAAATTTAAGCCCTTAATTATCGCCATCGGTGCCGGCATTGCTGATCAATTCAACCTGGAAAAACTTCGTTATCACCGCATTATCATCATGGCCGACGCCGACGTCGACGGCTCTCACATCATGTGCCTTTATCTTACTTTTCTTTACCGCCACCTAAAACCTGTCATCGAAAACGGCCATGTTTATGTGGCCATGCCACCTCTTTACAAAGTAGAGTGGGGTAAAGGCAATAAAAAATACGTTTTTACGGACTCCGAAAAAGATGATTTCATAAATACTCTTGGTCAAGTTAAAGTCAACGTCCAAAGGTATAAAGGTCTTGGGGAAATGAACGCTTCAGAGCTCTGGGAAACCACTTTAAATCCGTTAAATAGGCAAATGAAACAAATTAGCATTGATGATGCCGCCCACGCCGATCAGGTCTTTACCATGCTCATGGGCGAAGAAGTCCCGCCGCGCAAACGCTTCATCCAATCCCGCGCCAAAACGGCAAATTTGGATATCTAGACCGTTTATAAATAAATACACACTTACCATGCGATCGTGAGTGAAGTATGTTCTGCTCAATCTTCCTCCTTTTTTATTCCTTAAAATCTAGTAAAATAATTAGGCTGAATTTATGGACGAGGAAAACAATCAATCAACCCCTCAATTCAACCCGAAGGTCGGCAAGATTTTGTCTACGGAAATCACCGAGGCGATGCAGACGGCCTACTTGGACTATGCCATGTCTGTCATCGTCTCCCGCGCCCTCCCGGACGTCCGTGACGGCCTAAAACCGGTCCACCGCCGCATCATTTACGCCATGCATAAAATGGGCCTTCACCATACCGTCAGGTTCCAAAAATGCGCCGCGGTCATCGGTCAGGTCCTCCGCGATTATCACCCTCACGGCGACACTTCAGTCTATGACGCCCTCGTCCGCATGGGGCAGGATTTTTCCCTGCGCTACATGCTAATTGAAGGCCAAGGAAATTTTGGCTCCATGGACGGTGATCCCCCGGCTCATTATCGTTACACCGAAGCCCGTCTGGCCGCTATTTCCGACTATATGCTTTTCGACATCGACAAAGACACTGTCAACTTTATTCCCAACTATTCCAACACCGAGACTGAACCGGTCGTTTTGCCAAGCCTGCTTCCCAATTTACTCCTAATGGGCGCCGAAGGCATTGCCGTTGGCATGGCCACGAAAATCCCCCCCCATAACCTTTCCGAAGTCATCGATGCCCTCGTCTATATAATTGACAACCCCACCAAAGAAATAACCGTCGAAGATCTTATCCAATTTATCAAGGGCCCCGATTTCCCCACCGGAGGCATAATCTACGACCAAAAAGAAATCATTAATACCTACGCTACCGGTAAAGGTAAAATCTTAATTCGCGCCAAAACTGAAATCGAAGAAGTCACCGGAGGCAGGTCCGCCATCATCGTCTCCGAACTTCCTTACCAGGTAAACAAAGCCCAGTTGGTTGAACGCATTGCCGATCTGGTTCATGAGAAAAAGATGGAGGGGATTTCTGACCTCCGTGACGAATCGGACCGGCAAGGCATGAGAATTTACATCGAGCTCAAGCGGGACGCCCGTCCCCAGCAAGTTCTCAACAATCTTTTCAAACACACCGAGCTCCAAATTTCCTACCCCGCCAACATCGTCGCTCTTGTTGATCAAACCCCTCTGACTTTAACTTTAAAAACTATTCTTGATGAATATTTAAAACACCGGCGCCACATTGTCGAACGCCGCAGTCAGTTTGAATTAAAAGAAGCTAAGGCCCGGGAGCATATTCTGGAGGGACTTAAAATCGCCGTTGATCACATTGACGAAGTTATTGCCATTATTAAAAAAGCTGAAAGCGCTGACGCCGCTAAACTTAAACTTATTGAACGCTTTGAACTTTCCGATCTCCAGGCCATTGCCATTCTTGATATGCAGCTTCGCCGTCTGGCCGCTCTTGAACGCCAAAAAATCGAAGATGAACTTGCCATGATCCGAGAAACTATTGCCTATCTTGAAGATCTCCTTGCCCACCCGGAAAAAATCATGCATGTTATTAAAACCGAGCTTCTGGGTCTTAAAGAAAAATTTAGTGATACTCGTCGCACCAAAGTTGTCAAAGGCAAGGTCGGCGAGTTTGCCGAAGAAGATTTAATCCCCAATGATACCATGATCGTTACTCTTACCAAAACCGGCTATATTAAACGCCTCTCCCCGTCATCCTATCGGGCCCAAGCCCGCGGCGGCAAAGGCGTGACCGGTATGACGACCAAAGAAGAAGACGAAATTGAACACCTGGTTGGCTCGATGACTCATGACAATATTCTTTTTTTTACCAACAAGGGCAAAGTTTACCAAACCAAAGTTTACGAACTCCCCGAGGGGAGCCGTCAGGCCAAGGGCACCGCCGTCGTCAATGTCATCAACGTCGAACAGGGGGAATCCGTTCAGTCAGTTTTAGTTTATGGAAAACAAACCAGCGGCTTTGTTTTTCTCACTACTAAAAAGGGGACTGTTAAAAAATCTAAAATCGCCGATTTTACCAACATTCGTAAAAACGGTTTAACTGCCATCAAACTTGAAAAAGATGACGAGCTCGCCTGGGCCAGACTTACTTCCGGCAAAGATGATATTTTACTTCTCACTTTTCATGGTAAATCTATCCGCTTTAATGAGGGGAGCGTCAAACCTCAAGGCCGTGACACCATCGGCGTCCGCGGCATAAAGCTCGCCAAAGGCGACTTCGTCATTGGCATGGAATCCTTAAGTGACAAAGAAGGGGAAATTCTCGTCGTGTCAGAGAAGGGGATTGGCAAACGAACAAAAATCGCTTTCTTCCCCAAACAGGGCCGGGCCGGCCAAGGCGTTAAAGCCATGAAGCTGACTTCCAAAACTGGTACTTTAGTCTCGGCCCGTCTGGTCACTGACAAAATCGATCAAATTATTCTCACCTCTGCCAAAGGCCAAATTATCAAAATGACCCTTAAAGATATCCCCAGCCTGAAACGTGATACCCAAGGCGTTATTCTCATGCGTTTCTCTGAAAAATCCGATCACCTCGCCGCCGTGGCGTGTTTGGAGAAATAATTTTAATTGTCATTGCGAGAAATCCCGAGCAAAGTCGAGGGACGACGAAGCAATCTCCATATAGCAAAACAAAAGCGGTCGCGTAAGTTTTGCTATATGTTTTTATTGATTCGTGTCTTGTTTATTCCCTACCCTTAAAATATAATTAAATCACGACCAATAAAAAGCCATCGGTTTTAACAAGAAGCGGCGCAAGAGCGTCTCAATATATTAGTTCAAGACGAGGAAATTAATTTGGAATACGACAAACGAAAACTCCGCTACCAAGACCTCCTGCTATCTGCTCAACAAAACTAAAACCCCACCTTGACTTTATTCCCCACTACTATATAATTACTACCAAGATGAAAACCTGACGGGTAAGCACAAATAGGTTTTAACACCTCGCTTACCGCGGGGTTTTTTAATCCCTGGTTCCTTGAAAACTTCATAATCATTTTTTAATAAATTGACTTTTAAAAAGTGGTGGGAACAATTCTTTTGAGAATTTGATCCTGGTTCAGGATGAACGCTGGCGGCGTGCCTTAAGCATGCAAATCGAACGGCTCGGCTCCGCAAGGAGACGGCAGTGGTGGACGGGTGAGTAATAGATAGGAACGTACCCTCTTGTATAGAATACCTCCGCGAAAGCGGGGCTAATACTGTATATTTTCGCAAGAACAAAGCACGTAACTGTGCGCAAGGGGAGCGGCCTATTTCCTATCAGCTAGTTGGTGGGGTAAAAGCCTACCAAGGCTACGACGGGTAGGGGGTGTGAGAGCA
>JBBTUQ010000071.1:0-5301 GCA_038063675.1 Patescibacteria group bacterium
GGATAATTGCCTTGACTCTTAACGCTCAACAAAAACTTTTCACCTTTGTTGTTTTGGGCGTGGGTTTAGGAATGATGATTATATGGTTAAATTTTTATATCTCTTGGCAAAAGAAATCCGCGTCCGGCAATGGCTTAAAAACCTAGTTCTTTTTGCCGCCATTGTTTTTACCGGCCAGTTATTCAACCCGGAACTTTTTTTAACCACCATTAAAGCAATCGTCGTCTTCTGCCTTATTAGTAGCTCAATTTACCTAATAAACGACATTATTGATATCCCCAAAGACCGTCTTCATCCTTTCAAAAAACTTCGTCCTCTTGCCTCAGGCCAAATCTCCATTCCCACAGCCATGACCATAAGCATCTCGTTTTTAATTATTGGTCTTGGTAGTTCGTTTCTCTTTTTCCCGAAGCCTTTTTTCTTTGTCACAGGAGCGTTTGTTTTATTGGAGCTTTCTTACACTTTCTTTCTCAAACACATCGAACTTTTGGATGTTATTGCCATTGCCGGGGCCTTTATTTTGCGGGTCTTCGCTGGCGAAGCCGCCACTGGTTTCCACATCAATATTTGGCTTTTCTTAACCGTTGTTTCTATCGCTCTTTTCTTAGCTATCGGCAAACGCCGCGGGGAATTAACCCTTCTTCTTGGTGAATCAAAAACCCGCCACACCCTTTCTCACTACAGCGAAAAAATGCTTGATGTTTATCTTTCTATTTTTGCTACATCGACGTGGCTGTCCTACGCTTTCTATACCTTTTTAGAAAAGCCTCCGGTCCTTCGTAACACTTTCGGAAACTTTTTAGATGATAACTTACCCATTTTTAGCGAGCGAAAATGGCTGATGCTTTCTGTTCCTTTCGTTATTTACGGCATTATGCGCTACTTACAGCTAATCTATGAGAAGAAACAGGGGGAGTCTCCGGAAAAAATCCTTTTATCCGATCGCCCCCTGATCATCGCCATCATCCTCTGGGGCCTGGTCATCATCGGCGTTATCTACATTGTGGGGAAATAGTCTTATTTTACTTTTGTCACGTAAGCGTCGGAAACCCAACCTTCATTCAAATCTTTATACCGTATTTTGTCCCAACCGTCTCCTTCCAAAATCAAAGGAAATTTTTCACCGGTGTTTATTTTCGCCGCCTCTGTAGCATTCGTGTTTGGCTCCATTCTTACTCTCAACCACCCGGTAGGCGTCTCTTTAATAATTACATATGGTTTTTGTATTTCTGCCGATGGAGTGGCTATGGGCTGCCGAATCGGCGTTGCGGCTACTGCCTTAGCCAGTTGTACTGCCACGTTGAGCCGATACCCTCCCACCGTTTTCCCCCTAATAAAACGGTCTTTGAAACCCGTTAAACTTAAAAAGATCTCATGATCACTGGGCAAGACATCTTTAAGAGTCAGCGGCGTTTGTCCGGAAATATTTCCATCAATTTTTACCGTTGCCCCTGTTGGCTCTGAAACGATGATTATTTCACTTTTGTTCCCCCCGGCCAATTTTTCCAAAAATAATATTTCTCCCGCCGATGATTCCCGGTCACTCCCCAGTTCCCGATTAATGTACGTTAACGCCTCCGGGGTTAATTTTATTTTGGTTTCAAAAACCACCGCTTGTCCGGAAATATTGGCCGAAAGTTTTAACAAATGATCCCCGCCCCTTAATTTTTCCAGTGAAAGCGGTGTCTGCCCAACCGCAGTGTTATCAAGTAGCACTTCGGTTTTCGGAAAAGAATTTATTTGCAATACTGCTGTCTTGGATTCGCCGAAGAAAAATGCTTTTACTATTACTCCCAAACCGCCGGTCACCAAAACTAGTCCCAGAATTATTAGTAATAAAGCTTTTTTAGTCATGTTTGCTCTTTCCAGTGTTTAATAAATTCACGAAGCACCACTACTGCCGCTGAGGTCACCGGCACCGCAAAAATTGCCCCCCAAGCTCCGCCGATTTTATAGCCGATAACAAACGAAAGCAACACAATAAGCGGGTGAATTTTGAGGGCCTTTCCTAAAACCTTTGGAGACACCACGTTGTAAATAATCTGTTGTGTCAGAAACAGCACCGATAAAACAACCAGTCCGGTGTTTACCGAAACCAGGAAGGCCGGAAGCAGTGGGGGAATAATAGCCAAAGCTGGACCAACTACAGGAATGACTGCCAGTACGCCTGCTGCCACCGAAGCTGACAAAATATAATTAATTCTAAGTACGGAAAGAACAATCAGCGTCGCTACTCCGACCAATATCCCCAGAACCACTTGTGTTCGTAAAAAGTTAGCGAAGCTATTATTTATTACTCCCTCCAAAAACCTATAATCATCTTTATACTCGTCCGGAATAATGTCCAGAATAAACTTACTGATCTGTGCCCTTTCGATCGAAAAATAAAAAGAAATAATTAACACCAAGAGTGAACCCATGATTGCCGAGGCGAATGACGAAATTATTACCACAGAATTAGCCAGCGTCGTTGTCAAAAACGTTTGTAGTTGTGCCGCCCACCCCGGGGCCGAGGAAAAAAGAACCGGTAGCAAACCGGCTAACATTGTTAGCTGTGTCACGATCGTGGGAATAATAATCGCGCTGGCAATCCCAATTATTACCACTAGTCCCAGATACACTAGCCCTGCGGCCACAATTCTGGACATTCCCCAAACGGCAAATTTTTTGACCAAAGGTTCAAGAATAAAAGACAATAACCACGAGAGAATCAAAAGCAAAGCCACATCCGAAAAAATCGCCATTATACCCCAAACCAAGCGCAAGAGATAAATTATAGCAATACCGCAGAGAATCAAAACAAGAACCCTGAATTCGGTAAATTTCTTTAAGTCCTTCATTCTTGATGTATGATATCACGTATGAAGCTCGCAGCAAAAGGACTAAGCCGGGGAGAAATTGCCGCTTTTTGTTATGCCGATATTTTCGGCGTTATTCTAACCAGAGCCCAAGCAAAACGCTGGTCGATAAAAACAAAGAATCCACTCGCCTTGCCCGTTCTTCACCCAAATCTTTCTAAAAAAAAATCATACGCTCAAATTAAAACAACCATAGCTCAAAAAATTATAAAGAATTTCATCTCTTTACCATTTGTCGAGGCGATTTTTCTTACTGGTGATATTGCCACTGGGATTTGCACAAAGGATTCTGACATCGATCTTATGATTGTGACCAAGCCCCACACCCTCTGGTTAACCCGTCTGTTACTTGTTTGGTATTTAAAAAATAAAAAAATATATAAAAATCTTATTTGTCCTAATATTTTTTTGGACGCCGAACATTTACAAATAAAAGAGCATAATCTCTACACCGCCCACGAAGTTTTACAAGCCCGATGCCTCTTTGACCGAAATAATATTGAATCCAAATGGCTAAAACTGAATTCTTGGACGAAAAACTATTTGCCCAATGCGTACGGTTTTAAAATTTCAAATTTAAAAATTAAAAATTCATTGGAAATTGAGAATTGGAAATTGGAAATTTTGTTGCCCTTTGAATTCCTAGTTTTTATTTTTCAATATCTTTATATGAAATCAAAAATGACCAATGAGCAAGTTGGTCTGGGTTTCGCCTTCTTTCATCCCAGGAAATTATCGTCCCATGTTTTGCAGGAGTACCAAAAAAGGTTAGAATTAGCTAAATGAAAAAAATCCTCATACTTTTTGTTTCTTGTATCTTGTTTCTTGTATCTTCTGTAGTCCATGCCGAAAGCTGTTCCTCCTCCTGTCCCGACGGAGACCTCGACAAGTGTATTGCCGAGTGTAATAAGCTCGTAAACATTTCTATTTCTGCTACTAAACCTCACGAGCAAAAAGCCCAGGAATTACAAGCTACTATCGACAATATCGAAAGTAATGTTGAAACCCTGACTAATTTGATTGGTCGTCGCAAAGACCAAATTAATGCCCAAGAAGGAAAACTAGCCAGTCAACAACAATCCTTTGAAGAGAAAGTCAGAAATTATTATCAAAAAAGTTATCAGTTTGGCACCGAATATTTTCTTTCGATACTTTTTTCCGAAGATAATACCGGCGATGCTGTTCGTAATCTGGCTTTTCGCCAAAATTTCATTGCCCGTGATAAGCGAGCTATCACCGATCTTGTCCTGCAAATAGTTGATCTTAATAATTCTAAAAAGAAACTGGAAGAAAATCAAAAACAGTTGGTAAATCAAAAAGCCAGTCTCGAAGTTGTCCTGGCTCCCATTAGAAAACTGGTCAACGATGCCAGGTCATATCAACAGCAACTCTCCCAAACCTCCGCCGGTCTCTCCTCACGTCAGCAGCAGCTCTTGGCCGAAAAAACCGGGAATTTTTCCACCTCCGTCGGTGAGGTGCCGGATACCCAAGACAATAATTCCTCGATAGAGGGCTTTAGAAATAATGCTCCGTCTGGCAGCTTTGCCGGCTTTTCCTTCGGCGCGCCCCACCGTAGAGGTATGAGCCAGTATGGAGCTTATGGGCGGGCTAAAGACCACCAATCTGCCGAGGTTATTCTTCATGCATATTACAACGTCGAACTTAAAAAAGATTATTCTCTGGGGATAAATATCTCCGTCCAGGGGTATGGAACTTACAATATCGAAGAATATGTTAAAAGAATTTATGAAGTTCCTAATTCTTGGGGAGACAATGGTGGTCAGGAAGCTCTCAAGGCCCAAGCTGTTGCCGCCCGGTCTTACGCGTTAGCGTACACCAATAATGGTTCCGGGTCAATTTGTGCTACCGAAAGCTGTCAGGTTTTTCAGCCGGGGAACAAAGGCGGGAATTGGGAAAGGGCGGTTAAAGATACCCAGGGCTGGGTTTTAATCTCTGGTGGTAAACCGTTTTCTGCCTGGTATTCCGCCGTTTCCGGCGGATACGTCAGTCCTATGGGTTGGGATACTAAGTGTGGTTCCAAAGACTGTTGGACTAACGACGCCTATGAAAAAATCGCTGGGGCCCCTTGGTTTTACAAAGCCTGGTACAAACCTCGCTATTCTGCGGCTACCCGCTCCAATGCCTGGCTTTCCAAGGATGAATTTGTAGATATCGTCAACGCTGTTTTGCTTTATAAAAAAGACTCCGGCACGATTTCCCATCTTTCCCAAACAGACAAATCTAATTCTGACACCTGGTCCCGTGATGAAGTCCGCAATCGTCTTGGCGAGGCGATAAACGATATCAATTCCGTCTCCGTTTCCTACAGCACCGGAGGCTACACCAGTAATGTTCGTCTGGAAACAGATAGGGGCGGGAAAGATATTAATGGTGGCGATTTTCGGCAAATCTTTAACATCCGGGCCCCCGGCGAAATCTGGCT
>JBBTUQ010000072.1:0-8320 GCA_038063675.1 Patescibacteria group bacterium
AAATCCCCACCCCCAATCCCCCCAATACTCCCAATACTCCCAATACTCCCAATATTATTAGCACCTTTTTCCTCACCCCAGGATTATAGCAGAGGTTTCACCGCCGGCTCCATGGCTTGTTTATAATCCACCGCCCCACCAAAGGGAGTGGTATTAATCATAAAATGAGGTGTTCCTTGGAAACCCAACGTCTGCCCCACTTGGGAATCGCGAGTGATTTTATCCGCATATTTTTTACTTTCCAGACAGGTCTGCATAAAACTTTTATCCACGACTCCGGCCAAAAGAGTAGATAAGGCCGCCGCATCCGCTTTAGCAGTATTCATAGCTTCATAACCTTTATTACTCATTAAAATATCATGGGCTTCCCAAAATTTATTTTTTTCGTAAGCGCAGTAAAAGGCCTGGGTCGCCAGTTCCCCATTACCATGACCATTGGAATAAAGCCAGACAAAAGAGGCCTTTCCTTGATCAACTAGTTTCTTCATCTCCGGCACCGGCGGATTATATGTTCCTCCGTCGGCCACACTTTGAAATCGCCCTGAAGTCTTTGACAATTCCGGGTTTTTCCCTCCGGCGTAGTGACAATACGGACACGAAGGGTCGGAAATTTCCACAAATAAGATCTTTTTGCTTGCATCTCCAAATTTTATGAACCCGTCACCAAACAACGCCTTTATTTGGTCAATTTTCACTTCTGGTTTTGCCGGCTGGGCCGGTGCCGTCGGCTGCTGCCCCGTGACTGTTCCCTGTTCCTTACTCACTGATCCCTGAAGATACTGTATCTTCGTCCACATGCTCCCGATCGCAAACGCGGCTACGACTAGAAGAACTATTAAAATCGGCGTCGTCTTTTCTGACATGTCATCCAATGTATCTAAACCAAATGCCCTTGTCAACTGGTAATAACTTTGCCATAATCACTATCACTTATGGAAAACCTTTTTGACGTTACCATCGTTGGCTCTGGTCCCGCCGGACTAACGGCGGGGATTTACACTTCCCGCGCCAATTTAAAAACCCTCATTTTAGCCGGTCAAAAATGGGGCGGACAACTCATGCTGACAACTACCGTAGAAAACTATCCCGGCTTCCCCGACGGCATCCAGGGCCCGGATTTAATGGAAAAAATGCGCCAGCAGGCCGCTAAATTTGGGGCACAAATAGTCTTTTCTAATGCCGTCAAATTAGACAAATTGGACAAATTAGACCAATTCGAAATTTTTACAGAAACAGAAAAATTTTTGTCAAAATCAGTCATTATTGCCACCGGCGCCGAGACTCAATGGCTGGGCCTGCCCAACGAGCAGCGTCTCATTGGCCGCGGCGTTTCCTCCTGCGCTCCTTGTGACGCTTTCTTTTTCAAAGATAAAAAAGTGGCCGTCGTTGGCGGCGGCGATTCGGCCATGGAAGAAGCTCTATTTCTTACCAAATTTGCCAGCGAAGTCACCATCATCCACCGCCGTGATTCCTTCCGCGCCTCCAAAATTATGCAGGACCGGGTTTTATCTAACTCAAAAATCAAAATCCTGTTCAACACCGAAGTAGTTGATATTTTAGGTCAAGAAAAAGTCGAAGGTTTGAAAATTAAAAATTGTAAATTGGAAATTGAAAATTTTGTTTGTGACGGCCTCTTCGTGGCCATCGGTCACAAACCAAACAACGAACTTCTCCGCAATCTTCCCTCAAATGGTGTCTTCCTTGCCGGAGATGTCATTGATTTAAAATACAAACAGGCCGTCACCGCCGCCGGCGCCGGTTGTCAAGCCGCCATGGACGCCGAAAAATGGCTCAATAATAAAAACAATTAAAATAATCAAATCAATAAAATACCGTCAATGTCACCTTGATAAACCAACTCGTTCGTTGTGTCAGTTCGATAGGTGCCAACTACAGTGAGGCCTGCGATGGCGAAAGTGCAAAAGATTTCGTACATAAACTTAAAATCGCAGCGAAAGAAGCTAGAGAGACAAAATTCTTTTTAAGATTATTGCTTGAAACCAATGGGAAAAGAGTCGATGGAATATATAAAAATCTTCTCAACAATAATTAGTAAATTCAAAACCAAGCCCTAGTTACTCTTTTTATTATCTTTATTACTTTTATTGCTTTTATTTGCAAGCGTCAGCTTGCCAGCGCTTCATCAATCTGCTTCTGAAGACTGATTTTATCCTGCAACCCCACAATCTGTTTGACCGGTTGACCGGCCTTAAAAATGATCAGGGTCGGGATACTCATTACATTAAATTTAGCCGCCGTCTTCTGGCTTTCGTCCACATTCAGCTTCCCCACCGTCAACTCCCCATCATATTCCTCCGCCAGCTGTGTCACTGTTGGCGCCATCATTTTGCAGGGGTTACACCAATCAGCGAAAAAGTCCACCAACACCGCCGTTTTGGCCTTGATAACCTGCTCTTCAAAATTTTGATCCGTGAACACTAAAACCATAGCCGTTAAAATCTACAGTATCATCAGGGAGACCGCAAGCCCCAAAAGCCCCAAGGCTAATCGTTTTTGATTTCTGTCCGGCAAAGTCAGAGCCCCATGAGCCATCAAAGACAACACCAGCCCCTTTCCCAAAACCGAACTGCTGGCCGTAATCACAAACAACGCCAGCACAAAAATCAGAATATAAGTGCTAAAACTGTGGAACATTGTCTCCGGAATTGATAAATACTTAGCCAGTATCCGGTCCAAATTTAAAATCGGCCAACCAAGAACCAGGCCGGCTAAAAACAAAAAAAGGGGAGCTATCGTTTTAAATTCCATAATAAACCGGCGCCGCTCATTATCAAAAACAACAATCCTGTTCCAAAAATCATCAATGTATTTTCCACCGCCCCTGTCGTTGGGACCGGAATAACCGCCGCCCCCCCGCTGATGGTGTACACCCCGCTGTTTACCAAACTTAAAATATTCGTCGTCCCGTTGGCCCCCGTCACTACACTGCTGCCCGTTGCCGCCCCGGTAAAAATAATTGTGGCCTGCGCCGTTCCCGCTTTTAAAGCTTTGAAATTAATAATTGCCAAAGTTGTTGATCCGGTGTAATTCGGCGTCAAAGTCCCTGTCCCCAAAGTAATTAATCCGCTGGCCACTGTACTCTTGGTCATCACCAAATCCGTTCCGGGAATAATCACCGGCGAAACCAACAGTGGATCATAGTTTATTACTGCCGCCACCGAAGAAACCGCCTGGCCCCCCGTATCCAAAATCACGCTCACATTAAAAGTCTCTCCCACCGCCACACTTTTTGTCACCGGTGACAAAGACAACGTTGCCCCCGCCCCAAAAGTCTTGTTTGGTGCCAACAGCACCAAAACCAGCAATAATCCCGCAATTGAAAATTTCATTTTGTAACCGTATACGTTCCCCCAAAGGCCTTCTCAACCCCCGCTGATTGTTTAAATCTAAATTCCGCCGTCCCCGCCATTTTTGCTCTGATTCGAAAACTCGCCAATATCCCGTTGGCCGCCCTCGCCCGTTCGTTGACCGCAGAAATCAACATTTCTCCCTGAATATTATCTACTTTCGTCACTACATAATCATCAAAAAGCGTTCCCTTAATCAAACTTTCCACCTCTGCTAATTTTGGGTCAAAACCGATCACCAAATCCACTCTTTCGGTCATCTTGTCTCCGCTTTCCACTAAAACCCCCACCGGCAAAGTTTCTTTTGAGCTCAAAAAAATCATTCCTTTTTGGGGGAAAAGTGAAGCTGTGGTTGCCGCCAGTCCGGCTTCGGCCTTAAAAGTTGTTTCTCCCCGGGGCTTTATCACCATCCAAGTCGAAAAAGCCACGCTTAAAACCAAAAACAGCCCGCCCAACACCACCGGCAGATACGTCCAACGATTTCTCATACTCTTATCTTAAATTTATTTTTTCGGTTCGTCAACCTTCAACTTTCTTATTTCCTTCAATTTCCACATAAACACTGCGGCCCTATTTCTGGCATTAGCATCCCGGGCAAATGACAGCGCCTCCTCTAATAATTGTCTGGGGTATACTTTCGCCATTTTTATATACAAAGACTTATGCGCCGGATCATTTAATTGCTCAGCTATATACAACCCGAACCTTTGAAATTCCCTGGAAACATGCGTGTCCCGCGTTAAATCAATATTTCCCAAGATCGTCCCTAATTTTTGCATAAACTCCTTTCAAAATCTTTAACTCCCCGTCCGCAAAATCCTCCAACACATACCGCTCTCCCGTCTCCCGCCCATTGGCGGGACTCCTATTATCCACTCCAATCCTAATTCTCCAAAAATCTTTGGTTCCCAAAACCTCTTCAATATTTTTAATTCCGTTATGCACCTTCGGCCCCACCCCAAACTGGATCTTATACGTCCCCAGTTTCAAATCCAGATCATCATGGACAATATACAAATTTGTCAAATTAGTCAAATATTTTTTTACAAAAACCCCCGACTCATTCATAAAAACATCACTTTTCCAGCTTCGCAGGAGCAGCTCCTGGGAAGCTAAAAAATCAATAAACATATGACCAACATTATGGCGGTTTTTTAAATATTTTGCCCCAGGATTTCCTAGGCCAACTAATAGTTTCATGATTACTTTAACCACAAAATACACACTTACCCTACGATCGCATAGTAAGTATGTTATCTTTTAGTTTTTTATAAAGATTTTGTGCCCTAAAGCCAACCCAATCTGCCGGCAAAAACTCGGCCGGGATGTTAGGATCATCTTTAAAAATACGATTAAAAGAAAAATCTAATAGCATCGGCGTTAAATTTTGTCTCTTTATTTTGGAAAACCTTCCAATAAATTCCAGATATTGCTGCCCCAATTGGTCAAGATTATAAACACTCCTCAAGAAAAGATCTATTGGCTTTCCCCCAATCAGGCTTTCTTTGCCCAATTTTGTAATCAATATTTCCCCCTCAATCTTTTGTTCAACAATCAATTTCTCTAGTCCTTCCGGCAAATCAGTTACCACCAAGAACAAGCTTTTCTGAAGCATCACTGCCCGGAATTTTTTCAACCACCAGCGCAACACATCCCGACCATGTCTGGTAGTTTCTCTAATATCATAAGAAACCAAATAAACCTCACCATTCAACCTGGACAAATCTTTTCCAAACGACGGAAACACTTTTTCCAAACGTGCCTTCCCAAAATCGGTGACAATAATTCTCTCTCCCTCTTTCACCACCAAACCTTTGCTTGTAAGCTGTTGCACGGCGCGTTTTATTGTGGCGTAATTTATTTTCGCCAAATTTTTATCTGCAACACCCCAAGCCCTAAATAAAACGGTGTTCGTGTTTGGGTGTTTTATAACTTCTAAATCGTAGAAAACCGCATGCAAGGCCAGATCAGTTACCGATTCAACCAGACCCTCGGACATATCCAATAATTGTCTTTGTAACTCTCTCCTCTTCACCACCTTAACATACTACACTCACGATCGCATTACAAGTATGTGCAGTAATTATTTTGGCGAGATTTTCTCCAGAACTTGTGTTGACCATTTGGTAACAAGCGGCAGCTCAAACTTCTCGCTGTTGTACGCCTTAATTGCCAAGACTATTTGTAGGATTAATCCTCCTATCCAAATGATAAATGGCAAAACGATCGTGATGGTCGTGACCATTGCTAGTAACCATAGTGAAGCCATCAAAATTATGGCTTGTACAGCATGGAGTCTGACCTCTTTATCTTTTTCAATAATAATAAAGACTATGGCCGCAATCCACCCCACAAAGGGCAAATAACAAAGGGCCGTCGCTACATTTGGTGCTAAATTTGATTTCATAAACTCACCTACTCTCTACTTTTTAGAGTAGCAAGTTTTTTAATTTCTTGCAAGGAGGTGGTATCCTCCGGCTTCTTTTCTCGCCATCTTTCAAGACGCGGAAACCGCAGCGCGTATCCCGCCGTGTGCATCGGAGATTTTGTTAATTCATCCGCTTTAAATTCCCCCACAATCGCCGGGCTCAGCCATTCATCACAAACCATTAATTTATTGACATCATAGTTTTCTGGTTTACTTTTGACTTTTGACTTCTGACTTTTGACTTTTAACTCCCTCCATTCCTCATCCGTCAACCCCGTTCCCACTTTTGAGACCGTTTTATATGAATCACTTTTTTGATCATATACCCCAATCAGGAAGGCCCCGACGCCAAATTTATTTCTCTTCCCTTGCCCATAATCAATCCCCATCACCACGGCATCTATGGTATCTGCCAGTTTTGATTCATACGATTTTTTAAACTTTATCCAGTTCCATCCCCGAGCCCCGGCCTGATAAACCCCATCCAACTTTTTCGCCATAATCCCTTCTAACCCATTCTTTACTTCTCCACTAAATATTTCTTCCAGTTCTTTTACATTTTGCACAATCGTCATTCTGGCCGGAACCAGAATCTCTCTCTTGACCAATATCTTTTCCAAAATCTTTCTTCTTTCTAAATACGGCTCATTTATCAAACTTCTTCCGTTGTAAAAAGGCACATCAAAAACAATCAGTTTCACCGGAACGTTTTGAGAAAAAGACTGCACGTCATACTTTCTTTTTCTCTGAACCGTCTCCTGAAACGGCAAATACCTCCCCGTCTTCGGATCAAATCCAATTGCCTCCCCATCTAAAATTACTTCCTCGCAATCTAACTCTTTTTTCGCTGCTTCCACCAAATCCGGATACATACTAGTCACATTCTCGAGCCCCCGGCTAAACAATCTTATTTCTCCTTTCCGTTTAAAATGCAGCTGAGTTCTTAACCCGTCAAGTTTGGGTTCCACGGCACACGCGGAGCGCCCTGAGCCTGCCGAAGGGTTCATTTTTTCCAAAATCTCTTCCGGGGTCGTCAGTCTTTCTGCCCGCATCGATAGAATCGGCGTCCCCACCACCGGCTCACTTTTAACTTTTGCCTTTTGACTTTTAACTTGCGTTGCAATAAATCCCAAATCCGGCCTGATGTTATAACCGGCTTCAAACTGATCTTTTAATTTTTTTGATCCGCAAATCATCCACGACAGCCCCTCCAAAACCGTCATGTCCGAAAATCCCAAACGGAGTTTGTCAACCGGAATTCTGGCTATGTAACAAGCCGAACAAGGGTCCAACCCTTGTAATAAGCTTGACAAAATTTCAATTTTTTTATCCACTGAACCTTCCCCCGTAGTTCTTGTTATCTCCTGTAATTTTTCGAAAACTTCTTTTACCGTCATCCCTACCGGCCGGCAGGAATCATTTAATTCTTGTGCAACTTGTCCAAGATCGCCGGATTTTTTAAACAACTGTGTAACTTTTTCTTCAGAAGAACCGTAAGCTTTGGCCAGAGCCTTTATTACCATTTTCTCCGCCATCCCAAACTCCACCGGCTCATACAACGGCGCCACTCTCCCTTGGGTCAAATAAACCACCTTATCAATTTCGTCCGCAGACGCCTCGGCGAACAGCCGGGCCAAGATCACTACCATCTCATTCCTCGCCGCCGTTGTCTCCAGTTTCTGAAAATACTCTGAAAGTTTTTTAAATATCATTTCATTTCATAACGTGCTGCCTTAGTTTTTCCAGTCTTTTTTATAATCTTTTTCTTCAGCAAATCCTTCAGGTCCCGCAGCACCGTATCCTCCGAAACCATCGGCAGGATTTGATCGAACATAGGATTTGAAAGATAACCGGTATTTTCAATGGTTTCAATAATCTTTACCTGCCGGCTGTTTAAAAAAATTTGCCCTCCCGCTCTGGCTTTAAGTTTCAAATCAATCGACAAATGTTGCACCTGATCTTTCACTCGATTAAATTCGATCGCCACCCCTTCGGTAAAATACTCCAGCCAGCTGGTTAAATCATGATCCGGATTTTGATCTGCAGTTTTTATGGCGTAATAATAGGCTGCGACGTTTTTATCGTAATATTCTTCCAGCGAAAAAAGCTTACGAATATCATACCCCTCTGTCAGCAAAACCAACGTTGCCATCGCCCGTGACACTCTCCCGTTTCCTTCCGTAAAAGGATGAATATTCACAATGGCGTAGTGCCCAATCCCCGCCTTAATCACCGGATGGATATCTGCTGCTGCCGCCGAGTTTAGCCATTCAAAAAAATCGGCAATCAGATATGGAACTTCCACCGCCGGGGCCGGCCGATGGACAATATCTCCGGTCAAAACATCCCGCAACACTACCGACACAGAGCGGTACTGCCCCGTCTCCTCTTCCGGCACAATCCCCGCCACTGTCAATTTATGTAATTCTTTTAAAGAATCTTGGGGATACCCCATGTTTTTATTTTCATCCAAAAAATAAACCACTTTTCTATAATTAATAACTTCCCTCACATCCCTCTCCCT
>JBBTUQ010000073.1:0-1289 GCA_038063675.1 Patescibacteria group bacterium
TCGCGCTTGTTTCAATAAATGAGAAAGATACTAAGTTGGCTAGACAACAATATTCTGGCAATTCTTGCCGGGTTTCTACTCATTTTTATCCCCCTCTACCCCAAATGGCCGCTTTTTGATATTTTACCCGGCTACAATGTCCGCGTTCGCCTCGAAGATTTCCTCATTCTTTTTACCGGACTTGTCTATCTAATCCAGTTTGTCCGCCGTAAAATCACTTTTTCTTTTCGTGACCCGGTCACCCTGGGTCTTCTTGGTTATCTTTTTATTGGTTTTGTCTCCTCTCTTATCGCCATATTCGTCATCCAAACTGTCCCGACCGAATATTATTTTTGGCAAAAAACCATGCTTCATTGGTTGCGCCGCGTTGAATACTTCTCGCTCTTTTTCATCGTTTTTGGCTCAATCAAGTCAATAAAATCTATAAAGACTATAACTTTTATAATTTTTATAACTCTTGTTGGGGTAATTCTTTACGGTTACGGCCAAAAATATCTTTACTGGCCGGCTTTTTCCACCATGAATCGCGAGTTTGCCAAAGGTTGGTGGCTTTATCTTTCCGAGCATGCCAGGGTTTTATCCACTTTTGGCGGCCATTATGACCTTGCCGGCTATCTGGTCGTCACCCTTTCTCTTTCTTGGAGTTTTTTCTTTGGCGTTAAAAAGCTAATAAGTAAGCTTCTTGTTGGGACAATCCTTGCCGGCGGATTTTGGCTCTTAATTTTGACTGCCTCCCGTATTTCCTTTGTTAGCTATATGATCGGCCTGTCTATCGTCGTCTTGCTTTGGACTTTTAAAAAGGGAGTGGGGTGGGGGATTAGCCGTTGGGTAACTGCCGTTTTCTTAAGTATGCTGATTATGCTTTCTTTCGGCGATTTATCCGATAGATTTTTGCGGTTGGTTCGATTGGATCAAAGATTCAGTAATCTTCGCCAAATTCTGCTCAAACCCATCGGTAATATGCCCCAAAATAAGGCCATGTTTTTGGAAAATAATCTTGCCTCGGTCACTTCCAGGTCTGATATGCCGCCCCTTCCCAAAAGACCCGGTGACGTGGATCAAGATTTATTTATCCCCATTTATTCAAAAACTGCCTCTGGGGCCTCGATTATGACGGCAGTCCCCCGAAGTTATTCCAAAAACGCCCTCCTTTATGATCTATCCACGGCTATTCGTCTCGATGCCACTTGGCCCCGGGCCATCGCCGGTTTCAAAACCAATATTCTGACCGGGAGCGGTTACGCGACCCTAACTCAAACTTCAAAATACGAATTTACCGAAGGGGAATC
>JBBTUQ010000074.1:0-8198 GCA_038063675.1 Patescibacteria group bacterium
CCCGATCCCATACTCTTCCAAAACTTTAATCAAGGTTGCCTCTGTAAATCTGGTCGGTGGTTCGGTGAAATGCTGCGAAGGGACAAGATTTAACAATCTTAATAAATCACCGATTGATAATTTAGGCAATTCCACCCCTTCTTCTCTCTCATAAAGCTTTTGCCAGCCGTCAAAAATTTGTTTATTGCCATTAGCTCGAAAAAGATACTGCCCTGCAGCAATGTCCGCACTTGTTTGTTCGTAAACCGCTTCACTCATCTGACACGCCACAAATCTTTTCCAAATCAATTCATATAATTTATGTTGATCTTTATTGGAAATTGAGCCCACGTCAGTGGGCCGAATGGCTTCGTGGGCTTCTTGTACCACTTTAGACTTTGTTTTATAAAATTTCATCTCGGCCGGCAAATAATTTTTGCCATACTCTTTTTCTATAAATCCCCGGACCATATTTACTGCCTCCATCGCCAAATTAGTTGAGTCTGTCCGGTGATAAGTAATCAACCCCTCCTCGTATAAATTTTGTGCCACCTGCATTGTTCTTTTAGCCGACCAACCGAAAAGATTGCTGGCCGCCTGCTGCATCGTTGAGGTTGTAAATGGGGGGTAAGGAAATTTTTTAACTTCTTTTGTTATAACCTCCGCTACTCTATATTCCGCCCCCTCTAAATCTTTAATAATCTTGTCCGCTTCTTCTTTATTATTAATCTCTTCTTTTATTAATTTCGCTTCCAAATCCAAAAACTTGGCCACAATTTCCCAGTATTCTTTTGGGATAAAGGCTTTAATCTCCCGCTCCTTTTCAACAATCAATCTTACCGCCACGCTTTGCACTCTCCCCGCTGACAGCCCCCGTCTTACTTTCCGCCATAAAATCGGTGAAAGTTTATAACCCACCAACCGGTCCAAAATTCTTCTGGCCTGCTGCGCATTCACCAAATTCATGTCAATCTTCCGGGAGCTTTTAAAAGCTTCTTTTATTGCTGTTTCCGTAATTTCATGGAAAGTAATTCTCTGAAGTTTATTACTTTTTATAAGTTCTGCTATGTGCCAAGAAATAGCCTCTCCTTCTCTGTCTGGATCAGTCGCCAAAATAATTTTTCCCGCCTTCTCCACCGCTTTTTTCAGACTATTCACTATCTCCTGTTTCTTGTTTCCTATTACATAATTCGGTTTAAAATCATCCTCAATATCTATTCCTAAATTTTTTTCCGGCAAATCCCGGACATGGCCCATCGAGGCCAAAATTTGGAAATCACTCCCTAAAAACCGCCCCAAAGTCTTGGCCTTCGTCGGCGATTCCACAATAATTAAATCCATTCGCATAGTATATCATCAACACAAATCACCGCTTTTGCCCCTTGGTCAATCAAATAATCTGTTCCTAGAGAGCCCGGTACCGCGAAAACGTCTCGCCCTTGATCCAAAGCCAGTCTGGCTGTAATCAAACTTCCTGAACGAATTTCCCCTTCAATAATTACCACCCCCTGGGCCAAGCCGGAAATTATCCGGTTGCGGGCGGCAAACATATTTTTCTCCACCCTCTGTCCCAGTGGAATCTCTGAAACAATGGCCCCTCCCGTCGCTAAAATTTTAAAATACAGTCCACGATTTTCTGGCGGATAAATCACATCCGCTCCCGCCCCCAAAACCGCAATCGTCTTTCCTCCATTGTTAATTGCCGTCCAGTGGGCCACCGCGTCAATCCCTAAAGCCATCCCTGAAACAATTACATATCCCGCTTCTACCAGCCCTTTTGCCAATTTCGCAGTCATTTTCTCCCCGTAACTCGTCATTTTCCTCGTCCCCACAACCGCCATAATTTTATCTGTATATAACAGTGTGCGATCGCTTCCAATAATGTACAGTGGTTTTGGCGGTCAGGAATATTTTTCAACCTTTCCGGAAAATCTTTATACAACACTTTCATCTAAACCACTCCTCTAAAGCCTTCTTGACAATTGGGGCTGCCACGTCAGAACCTTCCCCGCCGCCTTCCACCAAAACCGTGATGGCAATTATTGGATTATCAACAGGTGCAAACGCTGTTAACCAGGCATGAGTTCTATTCCTCGGATCCCCAAATTCTGCTGTTCCGGTTTTACAAGCCACGTTCATTCCAAATAACGGATAAGCCGTCCCCCCCTCACTGCACGCCGCTTTCATCCCCTCTTTAACAATCTCTACCGTCTCTTTTTTTAAATTTAAATCTTTTCCCCCGTTGGCAATCGCCCGTGTCCAGTTATTCACCTGCATTGGCGTTACTAAAAGATCTCCTTGTCCGATCGCCATATGGTAAGTGTCCCCCAAAAACCACTCCCTCTCCCGTCTTATTATTCCCGGTTCCCCCAACCCGAATTTTTTCGCCATTTCCGTCAGTTTCTCCACTCCCAGCTTTCCTCCCAATTGGTAGAAAAAAACATCATTAGACTTTTGCAAAGCTTCCACCACATTTATCCAACCGTCCACCCCGCCGTTTCGTAAATATTTCCAGTTGGCAAATTTATAGGGCCCGATCACCAAAACTCCCGTATCTTCAAATTTTGTAGCCCGGGTAATTACCCCGTTTTCCAAGCCCGCCGCGGCGGTCACAATTTTAAAAGTCGACCCGGGCGGGTAAGTGGCCGCCACGGCCCTGTTAAAAAATGGCTTGCCCGGATGATCCAAACTCATCTCCACATTGTGGGGATCAAACGACGGCGTGGATACCAGCGCCAAAACCTCACCCGTTTGCGGGTTTGTGGCCACCGCCGCCCCCGCCAATCCTCTTGAACTGTTTAAACTATTTAGACTATTAAACAGCGTCTCCTGTAAATTTGCCTCCAGGGCCGTCGTTAAATTCTCTCCCGCCACCGGCAACTGTTTCCCCAAAAGCCGCAATTTTTTTCCGTTGGCATCCGTCTCCCACAACTCTTTTCCATCTTTCCCTTTAAGCTGCTCATCAAATTCTTTCTCCAATCCCGTCATCCCTCTCCCTTCTGACAAATTCACGTATCCCACTACATGAGCAAAAATTTTCCCCAACGGATATGAGCGGCGGCTTTCGACTTTCACCTCTTTTCCCAAACTAGCCTCTTCTTGGGAAATTATCTTTTCTCCCAAAATAAACTGGGGCAAATTCTGGGCCAAAACTTTGCCGCTGCGGTCATAAATCACCCCCCGATTGGCCACGATTTTCTCTTCTTTTGTCCGGTTTCCCAAAGACAATTCCCGAAAATATTCTCCGGAAAACACCATCACCGTGGTCACTTTCGCCAGAAGTATCAAAAAAATCGCTCCCAAAAGAAGCTTCATAACCACAACTCTCAAGGTCGAATCAAATAAATCGTCGGACAACTCCATACAAAAAAATAACTACCAAAAAAAGGGTACTGGAAACCCCCAACGGATTTGCCAAAACCAAATCAACCATTATCCCCAGAACAAACGCCGTAAAACAAATTTTTACCTCCATACAAAAACCTGCTCCAGTTTTGAAAATTCTAAAATTAGCGTGACCTCCGCGGTTTTAAAAATATCACTATCCCGGCTCCTAAGTTTTCCCACTTTGCCCACAATTAGATTCGGAATCGAGACACTACCCTCACCACTGGTTAGAATATAGTCAGCAAAATCTATATTTTCATTCTGATTAATCTGTTCCAAAGCCATGGCCGTGCCAAATTGTCCCGCTACCACACCCCGCGCTTGCCCTGCTTTAACCGGCACCTTTGACTCCGAACTGGTGGGCAACATCACATAAGCTCTTCGCGGTGTTACCTTAATTACTGTTCCGACCAAAAAATTTTCCTTAACGACCACACTGCCGATTTCTACTCCGTCATTTTCTCCCCGGTCTAAAATCAAAAAATCATCCTTCCCTATGACGTTAGCCAAAATCACTTTTTCCGCTCTTGGCATGGGAATTTCCAACTGTTTTCGCAACCCGGCGTTTTCCCTTTTCAGTTCTCCGAACTGCGCACAAGAGGCCGCCAATTCCAAATTTCTTCTTTCCAAATCTTTAATTCTGGCCTCTCCCGATTTCCAAAAAATCAAAACCCGAAACTGATTATCAACATTATTTTTGATTTCATTCATTCCCGCCTGCACCGGCACAATTACCACCTCCGCTGCATTCCTCACTCCATACAAAAACCCCTTTTTATCCAAAACAAAAAGCAAAAGGCAAAGAAAAAGAAAAAATAATAAAATTTTATTTTTATTAGTCATACTTTTTTAACTTTTCTATCGCTTTTCTGGCTCTTTCCCCCACCCAATCATCCGGCAACAACTTTTTTGGCAAATGCGGGTCACTAACTACCGCCGTCAAATACCTCTCCCTGATCCTTCTTATTTTTCCCTCTGTATCTTTATGTGTGCGATCGCACATAATAATGTCCACTTTAGCAACCACCTCATCATATTTCTTTGACAACTCTCCCAAGCCCCAAACTTTCTCTACCAACGTTTTTTCATCTCCCATCAAAATGCAACCAACCTCCATCACAAAAACCATTTCCCCTAGTTTCTTCTCCTCCAAAAATTCCCTAAAATCTTTCGCCACATCATGGGGAGTTATCCACACCGACTCTTGAAGCATCCCAAAACCTAATTCTTTAAGTTTCGCCCGTAATCGATTGCGAACATACTTATTAACTTCGGCAATATCAAAAATCACTACTCGCCATCTTCCGTCCCACTCTTTATTTTGCAAAGAAACCAACGGAAAATCCCGAACAACTTTTTCCCTCCCGGCCGAAGTCAACCGCAAATAAACTTTATCATTTTTTATCACTTTTTCAATTTCTCCCGTTGTAATCCTTCGCTCTATCAATCGTGAATAATTGTGTTTCTTGTATTGACGGGGAACCCAGCCGTACAACGCTTTCCCGCCTGTCGCCATTACTCCAAAAGGATCCCGAATTTCTTCATAAACATCCGCCAAACCCGCTAATCCTAACATTAAAACATCCCCCGGCCTCAATAGTTTTTTCATATTATTTCTTTCTCCTACTTGTACATTATAGTATGCGATCGCATATTACAATATACATCTTAAATCATTATATTTTATATTTTAATTCTTTTTATCATCGTTTTCGATTTTCTAGAATCTCTATAATTCTTTCCATGGCGTGTCCGTCAGGTTCTTCCCCAATTTGCCGTAAAACAGCCTCTGCATGAGAATCAATTCTTCTGCGCTTACGAGGAAATTTAGCCTCCAAATCAGCCGCTCCTTCACCGTTTATCACGAGCAGGCTTACTTCTCTTGGCCTCTTTCTTTTTCTGCCTTAGGGTTTTTCATCTATCTTAATCCCCCCGTCACTCTTACTCTCTCCAGTAATTTTCTGTCTTCCAAAACCCGCCCGCAGCCGCGGACCACCGCCGCCATCGGCTCTTCGGCAATCCAAACCGGTATTTTTGTCGAACTGGCCACCATCCGGTCAATCCCCGTCAACATACTTCCTCCGCCGGCCATCACTAACCCTTTTTCCATAATATCCGCCACCAATTCCGGCGGGGTTTCTTCTATCAAATCTTTTATGGCTTCCACAATTTGATTTAGGGTCGGAGCTAGCGCTTCCCGGACTTCCGCCGCGGTTATTCTTAAACTTTTTGGTAACCCCGTTTCCAGATCCCGCCCCCGGATCACCGCATGTTTATCATCATCCTTACTTCCCGAAAAGGCACTCCCGATACTAATTTTAAGTTCTTCCGCTGTTCTTTCCCCAATTAAAACCCCGTATTTTAATCTGAAAAAATTCACAATCATCTCATCCATTTCTTTCCCGGCAATCCGCAAAGATTTATTTACCACCACTCCTCCCAAAGCAATCACCGCCATTTCCGTTGTCCCCCCGCCAATATCCACGATCATTGACCCGTGAGTATCATCAATATTTATCCCCGCTCCGATCGCCGCCGCCATCGGCTCTTCAATAAGATAGGCTTTGCGGGCCCCAGCCGCCAAAGCCGCCTCTTGGACGGCTCGCCTTTCCACTTCCGTTACCCCCGCCGGAATTCCCATTACCACCCGGGGCCGCGGCAGTTTTGGAAAAGACGACGGCATATTATGAATCAGCCCAATATAATGCTTAATCATGGCCGCCGCCGCGTCAAAATCGGCAATTACTCCATCGGCCAAAGGGGAGACCGCCAAAATATTCGCCGGTGTCCGCCCCACCATTTTTTTTGCCTCCGTGCCGATGGCAATAATTTTTTTTGTTTTCTTCTGCATTGCCACCACCGACGGTTCCCGAATCATGATCCCCTTACCGCGGATCAGAACCAAAGTATTGGCCGTTCCCAGATCAATTCCCAAATCATAGCTAATAAGTGAAAAAAGCTTGTCTATCATGCCCAAAAATCCTAACACTTTTGAAAGGGAATTGATAGATAGGAGCCTGCCCAAAAGCCATCAAAGGATCTCACCTTGACAAAACATGCGCCATGGCGTATGTTTTGTCAATACGAGAATATTTTTAAGCCCGCTTCGTCAAGTATTTTTTCCCTTTTAATTTCTCCGGCAAATGGTCTTCCATCGCATAGGGTTCATAATCTTTCCCGTACCCAATATCTTTCATCAGTTTTGTCACCGGGTTTCTAATTTTAAACGGCACCGGTAAATTCCCAAAATCATGAACATCTTTCGCCGCTTCTTCGTAAGCTAAATAAACGGCGTTTGATTTTTTAGCCATTGCCAAGTAAACAACACAATGCGCCAAGACCACATTGCATTCCGGCAAACCTATTTTATTACATGCTTCAAATGTGCTTTGGGCAATTAGCAGGGCCCTAAAATCCGCCAGGCCAATATCTTCAGACGCCGCCCGAATCAGTCTGCGGGCAATATATAAAGGATCTTGTCCCGCTTCAAGCATTCTAGCTAAATAATAAAGAGCGGCATCCGCGTCAGACCCCCGAATCGCTTTATGCATGGCAGAAATGGTGTTATAAAATTCTTCGCCTTTTAAATCGAAGGACAATTGCCTTCGCTGTAATGCCTCTTCCAAATCCAAAACCGTTATTTCTTTTTTGGCAGAAATACTGGCCGCAATTTCTATAACATTCAGAAGTACCCTAGCATCGCCATTAGATGCCAAAAGCAAAAAATCCCTGCCCTCTTTACCCAAACTTTTTTTAACAATGACTAAAGATTTATTTAAAATAATTTCCAGCTGTTCCTCTGTTAATTGTTTCAAAACTAAAACCCGCGTCCGGGAAAGTAACGGTCCGATTACTTCAAATGACGGATTTTCCGTTGTGGCCCCGATAATTACTATCTCCCCTTTTTCCACGCGGGGCAATAATCTGTCTTGTTGGGCTTTATTAAACCGATGGATTTCATCAATAAATATAAGTGGTCTCGTCCCCTCGCCCACAATACTCTGGATTTCTTTTATCGAAGTATTTACTGCTGAAAACTCATAAAACGGGGCTTTAAGTTCTGTGGCAATGATCCTGGCCAGAGTTGTTTTTCCCGTCCCCGGCGGTCCCCAAAAGATAAGAGACGGAAAAACCTGTCCGCCAAAACCCCGTAAAAGTTTTCTGACAATCCCATTCTCTCCCACCAAATGCTCCTGCCCTACAAACTCTTCAAAACTCTTCGGCCTCAATCTCTCCGCCAATGGCACCATATTTTGTATTATAATCTTTTTATGAACTACGTAATTCGCTGGTCCTTTTACCTCCTCTTTTTTCTTGTCCCCCTGATTTTTACTTCCATCAACTCCGAGCTTTTTGAATTTAACAAAATGATGCTTACTTATTCCTTGACTATTATCATTGTTGCCGCTTGGCTAATCAAAATGGTCCTCACCCAAAAAATTATCTACCGCCGGACATTTTTAGAAATCCCCCTCCTCTTATATTTTTTTTCTCATTTGCTTTCGACGATTTTTAGTATCGATCCACACACTAGCATTTGGGGTTACTATTCCCGGTTCCATGAAGGTTTACTCGCCACTATTTCCTACATACTATTATATTTTGCCGCCGTTTCTAATTTAGATAAAAATGACGTCAAAAACATTTTTTATTCTTCTTTTGCCGCCGGAATAATTGTTGCCATTTGGGGGATTCTCGAACACTTCGGTATGTCCATTTCTTGTCTGGTTTTCACCGGAAAATTTGACGTGGCCTGTTGGATTCAAGACGTCAAAAACCGTGTCTATGCCACCCTTCGCCAACCCAACTGGATCGCCGCCTATTTAGACATT
>JBBTUQ010000075.1:0-1312 GCA_038063675.1 Patescibacteria group bacterium
ATTATCAAGAGAATTCTTAATGACATCAATGGGATGGGCGACCAAAATTACTCCGGATAATTCTCCCCCGGTTGTCCAAACCGCCGAAACCCAAAACCGCATCGTTGAACCGTCGACAGACTCGTTGACAAAAAAAGGCCCTTTACTTTTTTCGGAACTTTGGAAAAAACGGGTGAGGACTAAACTGTCGGGAATTGAGGTTGCCGAACTATTAATTACCCGTCCGGAATTGTCCATGATTATTATCAGCATGCCGGGAATCTCCGAAAAGTCACGGATAAAAGCTTGTTTTTCCAGCATCGTGTGCATCCCCGTTTCCTGACGATCAATTACTTCCAAAATTTTGTTCCCGTGGGAAGAAAGAGTACTATCTGTTTGCCGGTAGAGAATCTGGTTCGTCACCAGATAAAAAATAGCGAAAACGACCGCGGCCGTGACGAAAAACGCGAGGGAGTACCAGAGAGTAAGACGGAACCTGACACTTCTAGTGTTCATTTAATTTATAACCTACGCCATGAATTGTGTGAACCAGTTTGATTTTGGCTCCTTTATCCACTTTGCGCCGAATTGCCGTAACGTATACATCAACAATGTTGCTAAGACTGTCAAAATTATAATCCCAGACGTGTTCGATAATCATTGTTCTGGTGACGATTTCTTCTTTGTGGCGCAGCAAAAATTCCAAAACCGAAAATTCTTTTGGTGTTAAAACAATGTTTTTCCCGCCTCTTGTCACTTTATGTTTTAACGGATCAAGAATTAAATCAGCAATCTGCAAAACCGGCGAAGCTTCCTGTTGACTGCGCCGCAATAAGGCCTGAATTCGGGAACGCAGCTCAATAAGAGAAAAGGGCTTAGTCATATAATCATCGGCGCCGCTGTCCAACCCCGCGACCTTATCCTCAACCAGAGTTTTAGCGGTCAGGATTAAAATCGGGGTTTTGATATTTTTACCGCGGAGATTTTGGCAAAGAGTGATCCCGTCAATTTTAGGCAACATGATATCAAGAATGATCAGGTCGTAATCTTCCGACTCTGCCAGATATTGCCCCTCCTGCCCGTCATAGGCCTGATCCACGGCAAAACCCTCTTCGACTAAACCTTTTTTAATGGTGTTAGACAATCTCTGCTCGTCCTCAATAATCAAAATCCTCATGCTCCGATTCTACATCAAAAAGGTGAGGATTTTATGAAGATTTATATTTCTTCATGTTCTTCGGCACAGCAGGGAACTTGTCCCGATGAGAAAATTACGTGCCACAACTGCTCCCGCTTTTTGTCCGCCAGGGAAGGGGTCCGACCTTTTTGGCAA
>JBBTUQ010000076.1:0-12334 GCA_038063675.1 Patescibacteria group bacterium
TCTGCATCAACTGAAGGTTGAGCCGATAAAAATATCCTCTTTGATTCATCTAGTATTATCTCTTCCATAAATTCTCGCTTTATACTCTTAGGCCTTGTCCTTAATATTCCCAGCAATTCATTGATCTCTTTTCCTCGTTTATCATCAAGCCGCGTATAATCCTCATATTCTCCCCCCAGTGTGTCGTGTACCAAGCCCGCGGTTTTACAGACGGTGTCTCTAACCATAATCCTCAGCATCTCCTCATCACCACCCATTTTTTTCGGTCTGGGTAAGAGTGTGTCGCTGGGTGAAGGAATCACCAGCGCAATTTGGTCCCGTTTAAGATGCACTTCTACAATCTCAGTAGGCATACAAATGTATTATACACCTGATGGCAAAACAGTGTTTTTTCTATTTTTTTGTTTACGTCTTAACCATAAAAGGTAGTTACAGACCAGTTCCAGCTCTTTAGTTTCAGCTTTGATGTTAAGCTTGGGAGCTTCTGCTTTGATTTTGGCGATGATTTCGGACGTGTAGCCTTTTTCTTTAACGGTGTCCGTTAATCCCAGTTTGTTCAGGACGAACAAAAAGGTGGGGAAATCAACCTTGCGCAGTTTAAATCCTTTTTCGGCTTTCGTAGGGATAATCCCCCGAGCCTGAAGGTCTTTAATCCGCACTCGTATTCTTGGCCGGTGTTCGGTCTTTAGATAGTCTTGGTATGCTACGGTCTGCGCTCGGACTCGAGAAGCTTGATGAATTTTATGCATACTACCAAGAGAGTCGTCTAAATCATTACCCCTTGTTTCTTCTTTTGAAGTGTCTGAAGGCGTAAATTCATCGGGCAACAATGTACTAAAAAAATCTTTTTGGGCAAAATTGAACTTTGGTTTATGTTCTGTTTTGTTAGTCAAAAGTGTTAAAATAGGCAAACGATGTTTAATTTTCTTTCTAAGTTTTTAAATTCCAACGAAAAAGAGGTTCAAAAACTACTTCCTCTTGTTGAGAGCATAAACACTTTAGAACTCAAAGTAAAGAGAATAAAAGACAAAGACTTTCCCAAAGAAACAAAAAAGCTGAAAGGCAGACCTCTTGATGACATTCTTCCCAAGCCTTTGCTCTCGTCCGGGAGGTTAGTTTGCGGATTAACAAAGAGCGTCCTTTTGACGTCCAAATGATGGCCGCCATCGCTCTCCATCAGGGCAAAATAGCCGAACAAAAAACCGGCGAAGGTAAGACTATAACCGCCGCCATGCCTCTTTATTTAAATGCCCTTACCGGCCGCGGAGTTCATCTTGTTACTGTCAATGATTATCTTGCTAGGGTCGGTGTGGGCTGGATGGGACCGATTTATCATCTCCTAGGTCTTTCCTGCGCCGCCATAATTCATGACCAGTCTTATATTTTTGATCCAAAATTCACCGATGAGAAAGCCCAAGATTGGCGTCTTTGTCACCTTCGTCCAATTTCTCGCAAGGAAGCCTATTGCGCTGACATTACTTACGGAATAAATTCTGAATTTGGCTTTGACTATCTCCGCGACAACATGTCCAAATCAAAAGATGAATTAGTCCAAAGGGATTTTCATTTTGCTATTGTTGACGAAGTCGATTCGGTCTTAATCGACGAGGCCAGAACTCCGCATATTATTTCCGCCCCCGACAGTGAACCTACCCAAAAATACTACGAGTATTCCCGCCTCGTAGACAAATTAACCCCGAAACTTGATTTTATAATTGATGAGAAACTCCGTACGGCCCATTTAACAGATCATGGTATTGGTAAGATTGAACAACTTTTGGGCTCGAAAGATATTTATGAAAAAGATTTTTCTACAATCCATCATATTGAGGCCGCTCTTAAGGCAAAAACCCTTTTCCTTCGTGAGAAAGACTACATTGTCCGCGATAATCAGGTAATTATCGTTGATGAATTTACCGGTCGTCTGATGCCGGGTCGCCGCTGGAGTGAAGGTATTCATCAAGCCATTGAAGCCAAAGAAGGCGTCTCCATACAGCAGGAATCCAAAACCTTAGCCACCGTTTCTCTTCAAAATTACTTTCGAAAATACCACAAACTCGCCGGTATGACTGGTACCGCGGCCACCGAAGCAGAAGAATTTCACAAAATTTACAAACTTGATGTTCTGGCTATTCCTACCCACCGCCCGATGGTAAGAAAGGATTATCCGGATCAAGTTTTTAAAACCCAACGGGCTAAATACACCGCCATTGTTCACGAAATTGAAGCCATGCATAAATTAGGCCGGCCGGTGCTTGTTGGAACCACCTCAATTGAAAAAAATGAGATCCTTACTCAATTTCTAAAACACCAAGGCATTGCCCATCAAGTTTTAAACGCTAAACAACACGAAAAAGAGGCTATTATTCTCTCCCAAGCCGGTAAAAAAGGTTCCGTCACCGTCGCTACCAATATGGCCGGCAGGGGAGTTGACATTATTTTGGGTGGCAATAGTCCGCCGATGGCGGACCATGAAGAGATCGTTAGTCTCGGTGGCCTTCACGTTATCGGTACCGAGCGCCACGAATCACGTCGTATCGATAATCAGCTTCGCGGTCGGGCTGGCCGCCAAGGTGATCCCGGCTCCAGCCGTTTCTTTTTAGCTCTCGACGACGAAATTATGCGGCTCTTCGGCGGGGAACAGGTTTCCAAGATGATGACTTTTTTTAATATTCCTGAAGACCAACCCCTGGAACACGGCCTTGTTTCCAAATCTATCGAGCAGGCCCAAACAAAAGTCGAGCAGTTTAACTTTGACGCCCGCAAACATACGGTTGAGTACGACGATGTTATGAACAAACAGCGGGAAATTATCTATAGTCAAAGACGAAAAGTCCTCGATGGCAATATGAAATCAGAGATCTTATCAAAAATTGACGATGAAATTGTCACACTCTGCGCCAGCCCGGATACTCTTATTGAAGAGTTCGTTACTATCATTCCCTTTGATGAAGAATCAAAAAAGCGCCTTGCCAGCCAAGAGCTCCAGGTAACAGATCTCCAAAAAATCGCCCGCGATCTTTATGAGCAAAGAGAAAAACAAATTACCCCGGAACTTATGCGCTACATTGAACAACAGGAATTGCTTCGGGTTATCGACACTCTGTGGATGGAACATCTGGAAGCCATCGACGATCTTCGAGAGGGGATTGGCCTTCGTGGCTATGCCCAGCGCGACCCTCTGGTTGAATACAAAGCCGAAGCCTATGACATGTTTGAAAAACTAGTCAGTGCCATTGACAGCGAAATCGTCCACCGTATCTATAAAATCCAGGTCAGTGTCCCCCTTGCCTCGACTCCGCCCGAAGGGCGAGGCGGGAAACCCGGCCGCAATGATCCCTGCTGGTGCGGCAGCGGCAAAAAATACAAAAAATGCCACTATCCAAAATGATATAATGCAATTATGATTAATTGGTCCACAGACGAAAAAAAGTTTAAAAAACTTCATCCGAAAGAATATAAACTTTGGCGACTGACCCAGCTTATAAATTATGGTCTCGACGGCGAAAAACTTTCAGAAAAAGAGGTAAAATTGGCCTGGCCAAAAATTAGGGATCGCCTTGATCCGTACAAAGCGCGATACTTTGAACTATTATTATGGGGAAAACAATACTCACTCCCAAACAATATAAATTTCTGGAACTGGCCGCGGCCGATCCAAGGATCGTAGCTGATTTTTACCTAACTGGCGGTACGGCTCTTTCCGAATTTTATCTTCACCATCGTCTCTCTGAAGACATTGATCTTTTTTGTGAAAAAGAAGAGGTCAATCAAAAATTTGTTGAAATATTTCTTAAAAAAATTTCCCCAAAAATGAAAATTAAATATCTTCGCCCAACCGTGTTTTTGGGACTCGTTAGCTATAAATTGGTTTTTGTTGACGGGGAAGAACTGAAGATTGATTTTGATTATTACCCTTTTCCACTGATTGGCAGAGGAGTCAAATTTAAAAATCTGCGTGTTGATAGCCTTTATGATATTGCCGCCAATAAATTGCACACAATTTTTATGAAACCGCGACCCCGTGATTATGTTGACCTATATCTTATTCTTAACCAAGAAAATTATTCGCTTGATAGGTTGATTATTGATGCGAAAATTAAATTTGATTGGCATATTGACAACATCACTCTTGCCAGTCAATTCGCCCGAGTTGGGGATCTAGCTCTTGAGGACGTACCAAGAATGTTAGTTCCTTTTGACCAAAAAGCCATGGAAAAATTTTACCTCGACTTGGCCAAATCCCTGAAAACACAAATTTTACGATGACCACAATTTTCCTTGTTCGCCATGGAGAATTCGAAAACCCCGAAAATCTTATTCATTTTCGTCTTCCCGGCTTTCCCTTAAGTCCTCTGGGGAAAAAACAAGCTGTCAAACTTGGGGATTTTTTTCAAAATAAAAAAATTGCCGCAATCCACACCAGCCCCATCACTCGTTGTCATCAGACCGCCGAAATTATTGGCAACAAAATCAGTATAAAGTCTCGTATTGACCAAAATTTAATCGAGGTGAAGTCCCCATTCCAAGGTATGCCGTTGGGAAAATACCTCCAGACTGTCAAAGATAACAACCTCTATTTTCTCCCTTCACAAATAGCCAAGGGCTAGACTCTCGAAGAAATTTCATCTCGTATGCAAAAAGCCCTGGACGAATTTTTAACCAAATATAAAGATAAAAGTGTGATTATGGTCTCTCATGGCGACCCCATAATGATTTTAGTCCAAGCCCTTAGAGGCGACTCCGCTTATATTTCCCAAGGCGGCTTCTACAAACTTGAGTTTAACGGGAAAAAACTTATCCGCGCAAATCTCGTAAAATCTTGCTAAACTATTATCCATGTCAAAAAGGAAAATCCTTTCCCTGTCGTTGATTTTGTTCTGTTTGTTTCTGGCGACAACTTATTTAGTCGGAACAGGTAGATTCGGTTCCATAGACAGGCAAATTACTATCCTTTTTCAGTCCCTCATTGGTCGTAGCCTTGATGTTCCCCTTTCGTTCTTTAGCCTCCTTGCTTCCTCCGAGATTATCATGATTATTCTTGCGGTCATCGCTGCCCTCGTCTATTTCCGGTATAAAAAAGTCTTTTTCGGTTTAGGTTTAATCTTTGCCGTTTATTTCTTTGAATTAATTGGCAAATTCTTTATCTATCATCCCGGTCCCCCAAAAGAATTTTTTCGCTACGATCTTCCCTTTGTCTTCCCCAGTGCTTATGTCCACACTAATTATAGTTTCCCCTCCGGTCATGTCAGCCGGACCTTTTTCATTGCCGTAATCTTATTTTTTATCGTTAAAAAACTTGGCACTTTTTTCCACCGCAAATATTTCGTTTCTTGTTTGTTGTTTGTTGTTTGTTCCATCATGGTCGTCAGCCGTATTTATTTGGGAGAACACTGGTTTTCTGACGTTCTTGGGGGCATTTTCCTTGGATCATCTCTGGGGTTATTAGCATTTGTACAATATCACCGTGAGATTAGTTAACAGGGGGATATTTTTATTAGCGATTATTGGGCTTCTAATATCCGGATATCTTTTAGAGCGGTATATAACTAACGCTCCTATTGTCTGTGGTAAAAGTTTAGGTTGTGATATCGTCCGCGCCAGCCCCTATGCTTATTTCTCTGGTATTCCCATGCCCTTTTTTGGGCTAATCTTTTATCTGGCTATTGCTGGTGGAAGTTTCATGCAAACAGTCACTCCCGACAGAAAACTCCCTCTTTGGCCGCTTGCCGCTGCTGGTTTTGCCTTTTCTCTTTATCTTTTCTTCTTAGAAATTTTTGTCATTCATAGTCTTTGTTTTTGGTGTCTCGCTTCTGGTATCATCGCTTTTCTTCTATTTATTCTGACTATCATAGAGTGGAAAAGAAGATAGACATTTTTAAAGCCGTTGCCGTCATCGCTGTCATTCTTATTCATTTTGTCTCTGCCTATCTTCTTATCTTTGAAAAGTGGGGGAGTCTTAATTGGCAATTAAATTTAGTTATCGACCAGGTAAGCCGCTTCTCAGTTCCCCTTTTTGTCGCTCTCTCCGGGTATGGTTTAGCTAGAAAATACTTATCTGCACCGCTCAATTTAAAAGATTATTACCTTCGTCGGGTCACCAAGCTTTTACCCTGGTATTTCTTTTGGGCTACCGTCTTGCTTATCGTTGTTCCTCATGGCTCATACGTGCTCTGGAAACAATACGTTTTTGGCCGAGCCGATTATCATCTCTATTTTGTCCCCATGATCTTTCAGTTCTATGTTCTTTTTCCCCCCGTTTTATTTCTTGTTCGAAAGTTTAATCTAAAAATCGTTGTTCTCGCTGCCCTTTGGCAAATTGCATTCTATTTAATTATTGGAGCCAAAACGGAAAATCTTGCCAATGCTAATCGCCTCTGGACCGACCAACAGCAATATCTTCTCTCTATTACTTGGATCTTTTATTTTATCTTAGGCATCTACTGGGCAAATGCCAAAAAATTGTCTGCCAAAATATTAATTTTTATAATCTTAATCGGTTTAATCTGGTCAATTACCAATTCTTATTCCACGATCAATGGCGGTATTCATCTAATCACTGCTACTCGTTTTACCCGTTTACCTGTTCTTTTATATTCCACGGGCATTATCGGCCTGGTTATTTTTTACGGCGGGAAAATCTCCTCTGGATTATTTTCTTATCTTGGAAAAATTTCTTACGTAACTTATCTAGGCCACACCCTTGTTCTTCGTTTCCTTTTTGATGCCCTTGGTCTTCAAAAACTTCTCCCCGAACCGTTCGTTGCTTTTATTGCTATCGTGGCCTCCTTCTTTACTGCAGCTGTTCTTTCAAAATGTTATAATCTCTTTCATGAATTCAGAGACTAAGTTTTTCATTGGCATAATGGGCGTTACTTTAGCTATCATCCTTGGCGCCGCTGTTTTTCTGAGCGGCAAAGAAAATGTTACGAATCTCATTCCCGCTGATATATTAATCAAAACTACAAGCCAAGTCTTGGGAGCCACTGATAGTAAGGTTACCATTGTGGAATTTTCCGACTTTGAGTGTTCGGCCTGTAAAGCTGCCCAGCCAATCGTCAAAGCCGTCCTGGCAAAATATCCAAACAAAGTCCGCCTTGTTTACCGCCACTTTCCCATCCCCTCCCATCAGTATGGATTCTTAGCGGCTCAGGCCGCAGAATCTGCGAGTCTACAAGGTAAATTTTGGGAAATGCACGATAAGCTTTTTGAAAAATCTCCTGAACTTTCTACCGACAAACTTATTATTTACGCTTCCGAGCTAAAGCTTGATATTGCTAAATTTGCCGCCGATCTGGAATCGGACGCTGTCAAACAAAAAGTTCTTGATGACCAACTCGATGGCAACAAAGCCGGTATCAATGTCACTCCGACTTTTTTCATCAACGGCCAAAAATTTGAAGGTGTCCTCTCCGTCGATCAATTCTCCCGCGAAATCGACAAAAGACTGTAATTTTAGCTTCGCCCGCCCGCTTCGATACGCGAAGCGTTTCGGGCAGGCAAGAGTAGCTCTGTGAAATTTTTAGATTAAGAAGATTGCTTCGTGTGCGCTCGCAATAACATACTTCACTCACGATCGCATAGCAAGTATGTATTAGAACCAACTACTGCGAGGTTTGGGGTTTTGAGAGAAGAGTAATTTAGCTTCGCAAGAGCAGCTCTTGCGAGATCAAATTTTGCAGACGGACAGAAAGGAGAAGGCTGTCTTCCGCAAATTGCCGATGGTCTTTCTTAAAATCTTCAACAAATAAGTGATCAAGCAGCCAAAAATTTTTTAATCCTAGTTTCTCGCAATTGCCAGTTTTCATCCGCCAAAAACCTGGCAATATGTTTTAGATTTGAAGAAATATTCCCTATTTAAAAAACTTTTCCCGAATAACGGGATCTAAAATTTCCTGACTTGGGTTTCCCGATCGAGTGTTGATCATTGAATTACAATCAAATTGGTTGGTGGCTAAATCATATCCACCACCCCAAATATTTTATCGTAAAATAATTGGATTCCAGATCAAGATTAAACTTCACATAATCCTCAAAATCTTCACAAGCTTTTTCAAATTCTTCCGGCGTTGGCTTTTGGGAAAGAAGGACCAGCATAAATGCATTATAATACAAATATTATGGACGAATTAAACGAAAGAGCTAAAAAAATCTTGGAGAAATTGGACATCGACAAGAAAAAACAGGAGGCGCGGGGAATTGAGGCGGAAATGAGTCAACCCGAATTTTGGCAGAACCGTGAAATGGCAACCCAAAAATCTAAAAGACTCGCATCACTTCAGAACTTGATTGCCAAACTGGAAAAATTAGAGAAAGATTCTGGACTCGGCTCGCCTCGCGTCGAAGCGGGCCAGAATGACGAGAAACTAATTTCTGAATTAGAGACAGATTTGTATCTTTCCGGTCCCCATGATTCCTATCCGGCCGTGGTTTCCATCCATTCGGGCCAAGGGGGCGTCGAAGCTATGGACTGGGTCTCTATACTTTACAGGATGTATTGTCAATATTGTTTGCGAAAAGGCTGGAAAGTAACGGAAGTAGATTTTCAGCCGGGTTCGGAAGCGGGAATAAAAGAAGTTGAATTTGAAATTAGCGGTGATTTTGCTTACGGCCTTTTAAAATACGAAGCCGGGGTCCATCGTTTGGTTCGCCAATCACCTTTTAATGCTGACGCCCTGCGCCAAACAAGTTTTGCCTTGGTAGAAGTCATGCCTCTTGTTGGGGAAACCGAAACCAGAGAATTAGAAATTAAAAATGAGGATATTCAATGGGATTTTTTCCGGAGCGGCGGCCATGGGGGTCAGAATGTTAATAAAGTTTCTTCCGCGGTTCGGCTTACCCACAAACCGACAGGAATTGTTATCACTTCCCAAAGAGAAAGAGACCAAAGTCGTAACCGTGAGCTGGCCCTAAGAGCCCTGAAAGGCAAACTTATGGCTCTTGAGGAAGAAAAAATAAAAGAAGAAAAATTAAAACTCCGGGGCAAACATGTCACCCCGGGCTGGGGGAATCAAATTCGTAATTATGTTCTCCACCCTTACCATTTAGTAAAAGATACGAGAACCGAATATGAAGAAACCGATTCTGAAGCCGTTTTAAATGGCTATCTTGACAATTTCATACAAAACGAATTAAACTTCTTTGCAGATGGAAAATAATAATTCACCGGTCGAAACGCCTGTCATTGTTAAACCCCTTGAAGCTGCGCCAACGGGTAAACCGCCCGTTTTCTTTATTATTGCGGGCCTCGTTATTATCCTCTTGGGTATTATCAGCGGTTTCTTTTTGTCTAAATCTACGGGCAAAGTTACTACTGTCGGTGGCAAACCGGTGGAAACGATAAAAACCACTACCGAAGAAGGGGTGACTAACCTTGCCCTTTTTCCTGACGAAGCCGTGGGGACGATAAAAGTTAACGACAAAAAAATTACTGACGAAGGCAGCCATATCCTTGTTCGTGATGGCATCGGTCAAAATGCCTATCTCACCAGTTCTGTCGTCGATTTGGACAAATATATTGACAAAAAAGTTCAAGTTTGGGGGAAAACCTACTCGGCCCAAAAAGCCGGGTGGCTCATGGATATTGGCAGAATTAAGTTGGTTCAATGATAAAGCTCTTCGACGTTCTTAAGAGATTTCCCGACGGCACAACCGCTTTGGCCGATGTCACCTTCGAAGTTGCTGACGGTGAGTTTCTATTCTTGGTTGGCCCGTCCGGTGCCGGCAAAACCACTCTTTTAAAACTTCTCATTCGGGATTTTCTTCCCACTTCCGGAGAAATTAATATCGACGGCCAAAATCTTTCCACATTTAAAGCTAAAGAAATCGTCACTCTTCGTCGTAAAATTGGTTTTATCTTTCAGGATTTAAAACTTTTACCCACCAGAAACGTTTTTGAAAATATTGCTCTCGCCCTTGAGGTTATGGGGGGGAAACAGGCCCAAATAAAAGAAGAAGTCATCTCTACTCTGAAGATGGTTGATCTTCTCGATTTTTCCGAAAACTTTCCTGCCCAGCTTTCCGGTGGCGAGCTTCAGAGAGTTGCCATTGCCCGTAGCATTGTGGGCAACCCGCAATATCTCCTTGCCGATGAACCTACCGGTAATGTTGATCCGGCTAATGTTTGGTCTATAATAAAACTGCTGAATAAAATTAATTCCCGGGGGACAACGGTCATCGTCGCCACTCACGACACCGAAGTCGTGGATTCTCTCAAAAAGAGAGTTATCCGTTTATCCGCCGGCCGCATTGTTTCTGACAAAAAAGGCAAGTACAATTAATTTATTATGTTTAACACTGTTTTTAAAAATATCCGTCGGTCGCCATACCAGAGCTTGATTGCCGTCTCCATCATGTTAATCGCCTTTTTTGTGGCCACGGTTTATTTCCTCTCTACCCTTACGGACCACCGCCTTCTCGGTGAGCTTGAAAGTCGCCCCCAAGCCATCGCCTTCTTCAAAGACGAAGCCAAAATTGAAGATGTCGATACTCTCAAAAAAACCATTTCCGAAAAAATTACGGTAAAAGAAATGAAATATCTGGATAAATCTATGGCTTTAGCCCGTTATCGCGACCAAAACAAAAACGATCCTCTGCTTCTAGAACTTGTTACCGCCAATATTCTCCCCTCCAGTCTTGAAGTTTCCACCATCAACGCCGCCGATTTGGAAAACGTTGAAAAAATTATGCGGCAGTCTCCTGTGGTCGATGATGTGGCTTTCCCCAAAACCGAAACTAAAAATCTCGTTGATTGGGTTAAATCTATCCGCACCTCCGGGACAATCCTTGTCAGTTTTCTTCTTATTGAATGCCTTTTGGTGCTTTTTGTTATTTTCGCCTTAAAAATCGCCCTGCGCAAAGATGAAATCGAAGTTATGAGGCTAGTTGGCGCCTCTGTCTGGCAGATAAGAACTCCTTTTATTCTTGAAGGCATGCTTTATGGCCTATTAGCCGGCCTTTTTGCTTGGGGTGTCTCTTATATTTTTGTCGTCATTTACAAAATTAATCCTCTTGGTCAAATTCCAGCTCTAGCAGAGTTTGCTCTTCCGTTTCCTATCACTCCTGCCAGTGTTCTTCTTTGGGGCGTTACCGAAATTGTTGCCGGCCTGCTTTTGGGTTTTGCCGGCAGCTTTGTTTCGGTATGGCGCTATTTAAAAGATTAATCATCGTTTTTCTTCTATTTTTTCTCTTGATTTCTCCAAAAGCGACTTATTCCGAAAGTGAAGATGAGGTTTTGCGTAAGATTGCCGATTTAGAGCGCCAACTTGGTGCGGCCCAGGATCGAAAAAATACTCTTTCCGGAGAAATAACATACATGGACAATCAAATTGATTTAACCAGACTGCGTATTACCGAAACGGAAAATAAGCTTGGAAAAATTGCCGATGACATTTCCTCGGTTTCCGGAAAAATCTCCACCCTGGAGGACGCTCTGGCGTTTAATTCCAAAGTTGTCGTCAATAGAATTGTCACCACTTACAAAAACGGTCAACCCGACCCCATTTTTCTTATGCTCCTGGCAGATAATTTTGAAAATTTTACCCAGCGTCTGGCCTACTTAAGAATGGTTCAGCGCCATGACAAAGTTCTATTAGAGCAAATGTCTTTGTCCCGCAAAAATTATGCCGACCAAAAAAATGACCTTAATGTTCGCAAAAAACAAGTCGAAACTTTAAAAGCCCAACTAAATGCCTATAAAGTCCAGCTCGACAGTCAAAAGAAAGAAAAACAAAGATTACTTGAGGTCACTCAAAACGACGAGACTCGCTATCAAAGTCTCCTTGCCGAAGCCCGGGCCCAACTCGCTGCCTTCAAGGGTTTCGTTGGTAGTCTCGGTGGTGCCAGTATTCTCTCCAATCAAACTTCCTGTGATGGTTGGGGTTGCTATTATAATCAGCGGGATTCCCAGTGGGGTTTATCCACGATTGGCCGGTCTCATGATACCATGGCCGAAGTTGGTTGTTTGGTTACCTCTTCAGCTATGGTTCTTTCCCATTACGGTCGTCGAGTTACTCCCGGACAAGTGGCCAGAATCAATGATGCTTTCTTTGCCCAAACCGCCCTGATGCTTCTTTCCCCTTGGTCTATTGATGGCGCCACTTTTGTTCGGACAAACTACGGTCGTAACCTGTCAAAACTTGACGAAGAACTTTCTGCCGGTCATCCGGTTATCGTTGGCATCGGTAACGGCCCCGATCATTTTGTCGTTATCCGTTCCAAAGACGGTTCAGATTATAAAATGTATGATCCCTTCGTCGCCAACGGCAAAGACATTTCTTTCAATTCCAAATATTCCCAATCTTCCATTAGTGTTGTCAACGTCGTTCGGGTAAAT
>JBBTUQ010000077.1:0-4609 GCA_038063675.1 Patescibacteria group bacterium
GCTCTGCCGTTGAGCTAGGGAGGCCAACTTCCCTATTTTACCAAAACCGCAATCATTGTATAATCCCCCCATGGCTAAAAAGGGAGAGGCGGTTATCAAAGTGGGTCTGGTTTGTTCCGTCTGCCGTTCCCGCAACTACGTCACCCACAAAAATAAAATAAACATGGAGGGTAAAAAAATCCTTCTCAACAAATATTGCCGCAAGTGCCGTAAACACACCTCCCACAAAGAAACGGAAAAATTAAAATAAATCTCCGGTGTGCTAAAATCAACTGACTAGGGACGTAGTGAAATGGCATCACAAAGATCTCCAAAATCTTTATTCCGCGTCCGAATCGCGGCGTCCCTGCCCTTCCAAGCCCCACAAAGCCATTGTTTCTTACTCCCGCACGTGCGTTAGTAAGAAACATCGACATGACAGGGTCTAACCCTGTCATGCTCTATGTCTTAAATCGTTGAGGTCGTATAACAATCGAATCCCTCCGCCAACAAAACCATACAGCCCCACCCCAACAGCCACCACAGAAAAAAGAAGAGGTCCGACTTCCGGCGGATGCCCAAACAATACATTACGAATTTCTGAACTTGCCGTTATCCCGCCAAGAGCAACCGTAACACCCCCTAACACTGTCACCACTCCATCATTAACAATCTCACCAAGTATTTTCATACTACCGGTATTTTATATCCTAAATTTAAAATTGCAATACCAATTTTTCTTGCAAAAAATCCCGCCTCAAAAGGTGAGACCTTCCGAGGCTGATTATTCGTCAATTGTTAATTTAGCTATAAAAGTCTCGTCACCGAGACTCCCGCCCAAAAAATCCAAATACGATTTTTGCGGGTTCGTCTTCCCAAAATAACCCAGAACATACTCCGGTTTTATCCAGGTGGTCCCTCTTTCTCCCAAATATTCCGGCAAAGAATATGGCGTCTTTACTTTATTCCAACTGTTAACTTCCCTCTTTCTCAATTTATCAACCGGATTTAAATGAATATATCTGGACAAATGTAATAATTGCTCGTCATTGTCAACCAAAACCGCTTTGTAAACTCCCTGATAAAGTTTCCCCACCCTCTTATATTTTTTATTAAAGAAAAGGGCGTACCTTGTCCCCAACGAACTGATAAAGCGATCAATTCCGTCCTCTTTTGTTTGCTTTACCAACAGATGAAAATGATTTGGCATTAAAGCATAAGTCAAAAGTTCAATTTCTCCAAAAAAGTTTTTTAAAGACAAAAGCTGCGAAGCGTCAGCTTTTTCCTTATACGAACGATCAGGAGAAGTCGCCATCACCAAAAGTTTTTCCCGGTCCTTAAAAGACAAATAATCCTTCAGATAGGACAAAAAGACCGCATAGTCTTGTTCATCAAGAAAAATTCTTCTTTTTTCCACTCCCCGGTTATAAATGTGATAGAAGCCGTTTTCTAAATATTGTTTGACACTGTTTTTTGCCGGCACAACTCATTATGGCGCCAGTTCCCCTGAAAAATCAACTTGCAAAAAATCCCGCCTCAAAAGGTGAGACCTTCCGAGGCTACTTTCCCGTCACTATCAAAATATCCACCGAAGCACTAGGAGTCGCCGCAACCACAATCTTCTCAAAAACTTTTTCCAGTTCCCCTTTTAGCCCTGATAAAGTTTCCGGTGACACCGCATTTGTGACCGTTACCTTCGTTTCTGTCTCGTTTTGCGGCTTAGCATTCCCCGTCGTTACCCCCATATATCCCAATTTTTCCAAAATCTTCGCCGTCCTTCCTGCTATTCCCGGAGCCCCTGTCCCATTTAACACCAAAACCTTAATATCTTTTAACTCTTTAAAAAAAACTACTGACTCGATTTTTTGCTCTTCTTTTATGGTTGTGGCCACCGGCGAAGGTGTATCATCGGAAGACCTTGTCAATAAGCCCTTCACTGCCAGAGCCACTGCTACCACTCCCACGGCAATTCCCATAATCATTATCAATCGTTTTAGATTAAATCCGCCGGGCTCCCAATTTAACTCCTCTTTACCGATCAGGAAGTTGTTCGTCGTCCCCGTCGGCGTCACTGCCTCCACCGTCAGGCCATTTTTTACCAAAGCGCTTACCACCGCCGCGTATAACTCCCGATTGGTCGCCCAAACGGAAAAACCGTTCTCTTCCGTCACGATTTTTCGGGCAATTTTTTCCGGCAAGAGAGGCACTCCGTCCAAAAACTTTTTTATTTCCCCCTCCATCACTGAATCATATTTCCCCTCAAAAGTCTTGGAAAAAACTACTTCCGGCGCCAGAGCCACCACTACTTTCCCAAAGCCTTTGGCAATTATCAAAAAGCTTTCTAAAATTTCTCCAAACCGTTTATTGTCAATTACTTCCAAATTCGCCACCACTTCTTCGGGGAAATCTAATTGCTGTCCCGCCACAGACAACGATTTCCCGCCTAATACCACCACCTTCTTTGGCCTTGTCCAAAACGTCATACTTTAACTTTACCAGAAAAACTGTTAAAATGCTGCCAGTGGAAATTCGCGACAGCTTTAATATCACCCGACCGGACTTCGGCACTAATCCGATGGTTTTTATTAAAGAGGTCTCCGCCGAGCTTAAAAAAGTCCGCTGGCCTACCCGCCGGGAGGCAATTCGTTTGACCGCCGTCGTCATTGGCGTTTCCGTCATTGTTGGTATTTATCTGGGCGGCCTGGATTACATATTTGCCAAAGGCATGGAAATATTACTAAATAAATAAATATGGAAGAAAAAATTATTCCTTCAACCGCGAAATGGTATGTAGTCCACACCTATTCCGGCCACGAAAATAAAGTTGCCGCCGCTGTCCGCCAAAGGGCAGAGGCCATGAATTTAACGGATTTTATTTTTGACGTCCAGGTCCCCACCAAAGATACGATTACCGTCAAAAGGGGCAAAAAAGAAGAGATTAAAGAAAAAATTTTCCCCGGTTATATTCTTGTCCGTATGGTCTTAACCGATGATTCCTGGTTGGCCGTTCGCACTACTCCCGGCGTGACCGCCTTTATTGGCACCGGCAACAAACCTACCCCGCTAACTGATAAAGAAGTTGATATCATTATGCGCTTCTCCCAACTGGCCGCGCCAAAATTCAAAACCAATTTCTCCACCGGCGAAGCCGTCAAAATCATCGACGGCCCGTTTGCCGATTTCCTGGGTAGCATCGAAAGTATCGATGAAACCCGCGGCAAACTCCGCGTTCTGGTTTCCATTTTCGGCAGAGAAACGCCAGTTGAGCTTGACTTTTTACAAGTGACCAAGCTATAGTCAAGCCCTAAACTCACCCTATGTTCCTTACTCACGCACGTGCGTCAATAAGAAACATTTAGCGTCCATACTTTACTTATAACTTCTTTTTTCTTATAATCCATCTACCACTAAATTCTTTTGGTGGAAGATCTAAAAAATCGTATGGCTAAGAAAATAAAAACTGTTATCAAATTAAATCTCCCCGCTGGGGAAGCCACTCCCGCTCCCCCCGTCGGTCCCGCTCTGGGGCAACATGGCCTCCCTATCATGGACTTTGTCCGGGCGTATAATGAAAAAACGGCAGACAAAAAAGGCCAGGTCATACCGGCTGTCATCAGTGTTTATGAGGATAGAACTTTCTCATTTATTACCAAGCTCCCCCCCGTCTCCGAACTGATAAAAAAATCCCTCGGCTTAAGCTCGGGATCCAAAAAACCCGGCCGGGAATCAGCCGGCACCATCACCAACGACCAGGCCAGAAAAATTGCGGAAATGAAAATGCCTGATCTCAATACCAACGATTTTGACGCTGCCACTAAGATTGTTTTAGGAACAGCCAGGTCGATGGGAATTAAAAATGGGTAAAATAAAACAAGTCATCATGGGAGACGTGGAGGCCGAAGAAAAAGTCCGTAAAAAGGCCGATGTCAAACGTGAGCAAAAAAAGCTCCGCGAAGGGGAAACAACTGTCGTCGAAAAAAAGAAGAAAGATTCTGGACCCTTCCAGGGTAAACAAACCAGAATGACGAAAAATAATTCCGGAAGAAAGTATCTGGCCGCCAAAATGCTCGTTGACAAAAATAAAACTTACCCTCTTGACGAGGCCATTGAACTAGTCAAAGAAACCTCTTTTTCCAAATTTGACGGCACTTTTGAAGCCCACATCAATACGACCGAGAAAAGCTTGCGCGGCACCGTGGCTCTCCCCCACGGCACCGGAAAAACCATCCGCATAAAAATTGCTGACGATACTTTGATTGCCAACCCCGTCATCGATTTCGATGTTTTAGTTGCTCATCCTTCAATGATGCCGAAGTTAGCCAAAATTGCCAAAATCCTCGGCCCCAAGGGCCTCATGCCGAACCCAAAGACCGGAACTATTTCCGAAAATCCGGAAGAGCTAATAAAAACCCTTTCTTCAAACCTTTCTTGGAAAACTCAACCGGACTTCCCTATTGTTCACCTCGTCGTTGGTAAAGTCAGTCTTGCCACCAAAAAACTTTCCGAAAATCTCGCCGCCGTTGTCAAATCCATCGGCAAAGAAAAAATCGTTTCCCTCTTTCTCAAGTCCACCATGAGCCCCTCCGTCAGAGTTGCTATATAATATAGAAGCTATCCGTTACGAATAATC
>JBBTUQ010000078.1:0-6158 GCA_038063675.1 Patescibacteria group bacterium
TCTAATTATTGTTGATAGTATCCAAACCTTAACAACGGGGGATTTGACGGGGACGGCAGGAAGCGTGGGGCAGGTGAGAGAGTGTGCGAGCCGGCTGATAACAGCCGCGAAGCGGGCCGGGATTCCTCTATTTTTAGTGGGGCACGTCACTAAAGAAGGGGCGATTGCCGGGCCAAAGGTTTTGGAGCACATTGTGGATACGGTTTTGATGATTGAAGGGGAACGTAATGGACAGTTGAGATTAATTCGGACGGCGAAAAACCGGTTTGGGGCGACGGATGAAGTGGCAGGATTTGAAATGACGGACAAAGGGTTGGTGGCGGCGGATTTAAATAGCTTGGCAAATTTGAAAGAAGAAACGGCGGGGAGTTGTTTGACGATTGTGATGGAAGGGACCAGGCCGGTGGTGGCAGAGGTGCAGGCTTTAGTGACGAGCACGCCATTACTCAATCCCAGGCGGGTGGCGACGGGAATCGAATATAACAGACTGTTAACAATTGTAGCAATTTTGCAAAAAAGGCTGTCGATACCATTATATAAGGAGGATGTCTATGTCAGTGTGGCCGGAGGGTTGACGATTTCCGAACCGGCCGGGGATTTGGCCATCGCCCTGGCGATTCTTTCCAGCTTTAGAAATAAGGCCTTACCGGCAAAAACGGTGGTTTTTGGAGAACTTGATCTTTTAGGTAATGTCCGTAAGGTAAATTTGGCGGAGAAGAGGCTTAAGCAGGCACGGGCGATGGGGTTTAAGAACATTTTGTCTTCGGGGGCCCTCCACAAGTTGTCCACATTTTAATTTGAAATTTGAAATTTGAAATTTGAACTGTTGGGACGCTCTTCTCCTTTTTAATAAAACTATGGGGTCTGGGGGCAATTTACTATCGGTCTTGACAAACAGTTTGGATGGAGTTATAGTTGATCACGATGATCGAATTAGATATTCCGGCAGGTTTTTTTGCTGATGTTGTTGATCCCGGTGATGAGGGAGACACTAGAGTACCAATGGGAAGACGGTTGGCAGTTGTTGAGAGCGAGAAAAAGGCGGGGAATGTGAGGATTGCAGGGGGAGCGGGGCTTTTGGATCGAATATCTTTGTTTTTCGGAAGAGGAGAGTTAGCAACGCTTTCAGAGGAACAAATTGCGAGTCTTAGGGTTAGATAAATTGAAAATTATGGCGTATAAAGCGAGTTTTTGGAAAAAGGCTTTGAGAAAATTGAGATTGATGGTTGGTCAATTATTTTTGACGGCCAAAAAAGAACAGACGGGATTTAGCCGGGAAATTATTACCATGACAACTCTATGAATCAAAGATTGAAAGAAGAATTGTCCTTGACATGCATACTTAATGTAATCAGAAGGGGGAAAGAGCCAGTTGCGGGTGTGGCTCTTATGTCAGGCACGGAGCTATACCCTGTCGAGTTTAAGACTGAAATTGATATTGAGAAACAAAGTATAAGAGACTTTGATGGAAATTTGACATGTAAGGTTTATGGACCAGGGGGAAGAAGGCTGGGGGTTTGTGTGATTGATACGAGAGAGAGTTTTGCCGGTTGGCAACCCAGACTTGGAGATTGTATTAGTTGGGTTAGAGCGAGGTGAAATTATGACAAAAGCAGTTAAAGAAGCAGCTGAAATACTTTCTAGATTAGAAAAGATAGCAGGATATACTATACGGTTGGATGTTCATCTTGATGATGGCGCCACCGCGCAACTGATCAGTCTTAAAAGCGATTTAAAAGGAAGAAACAGATTCCGGTTGATTGAACCGGAAACTTGGGTCAGCATTCCTGGATGGGAGAATGTTCCCCTCGATAAGTTAGCTAGCAAAAGAGTAAAAACAGTTAGTGAATATTGGAGAAAAAGAAAAACTTAGGCAAAAAACAAGCATCACTTCCGCAGCCTGAGAGTCTCGAAAAGTGATGCTCGTTGTGACCCACGGCCTCTAGGCAGTAGAGACCATAGTCAATGTAATAGCAAACAACAAATTGGTGGCTTTGTCAAGAGCCCTTGTTGGCTGGGTTGGATTCCAAAAGTTGGGCAGGCTTTTGGGATCCAACTAAACTAATTAGGGGTTGACAAAGGATTTGGAGATGATAAAATGAAGTCAGCCTCAAGGTAAGAGTTTTCTCTTCATGTATTCCAGAAGTATTACAAAAAGACCACAGTCTTGGACGGCGAGTGACCTGGTTGGAATTCCTATGCCGATTGACCCTAATAGGCCGATGGTCAATGATATTGAAGCGGGGGTTCCCACCATGGAATTGTCAGGAATTTTGGATGTTCAGCCGGAAGGGCACGGATATTTGCGGCCAAAATTTGTGCCCTCGGGAAAAGATGTTTATATTTCTTCTTCGCAAATTCGCCGGTTTGGACTGCGGGCCGGAGATATGGTTCTGGGAATCGGACGGGAGCCAAAACCAACGGAAAGATTTTACGGACTGCTGCGGATTGATAAAATTAACGACGGGATAGCAGAGGTGGCCCTGAACAGGCCCTGGTTTGACGATTTGACCCCGATTTATCCGGATAAACAGATTAAACTGGAAACGGAACAGAAAATCCTTTCCACAAGGATTGTTGATTTGGTAGCCCCGATCGGGCGGGGACAACGGGGGCTGATTGTTTCACCGCCCAAGGCGGGGAAAACCTGGCTTTTAAAAGAAATAGCCAACGCGGTGACAACTAACTATCCGGATTATCATTTGATGGCGGCTCTGGTGGGAGAGCGGCCGGAGGAAGTGACGGATATTACCCGGGGGACGAAAGGGGAAGTAATTGCGTCAAATTTTGATGATCCGCCACAGCATCAGACCAGAGTGGCGGAAATTGCTTTGGACCGGGCGCGGAGACTGGTGGAAACGGGGAAAGACGTGGTGTTGCTTTTGGACTCCATCACCAGATTGGCCAGGGCGTATAATTTAGCGATTCCTTCAAGCGGACGAACACTGTCCGGCGGTTTTGATCCCACGGCGCTTTTTCCGGCGAAGAAATTTTTAGGAGCGGCCAGATGTATTGAAAACGGAGGATCGCTGACAATTATTGGGACGGCTTTGGTGAGCACCGATTCGCGGATGGATGATTTAATTTATGAAGAGTTTAAGGGAACCGGGAATATGGAATTGCATTTGGACAGAAGGTTGGCAGACAGGCGGATTTTTCCGGCGATTGATATAGGAAAGTCGGGGACAAGAAATGATGAGAAATTATTTACGGAAAAAGAGATGGAAGCCAGAAAAAGATTAATTCGCATGTTGGACATGCTGGGGGATGAAAGAACAGAGATGCTGATTGGGAGACTTTTACAGACAAAAAGCAATAAAGAATTCCTGGAAACGCTGGATAAGGCAATGTAGGCCCCTTGACATCTATACTACGAGATGATAGGCTTTTTGTAGCATGAACGAGATTTTGGAAACGATTTTGCGCGAGTGGGAGGTTTTTGAGTTCCCGACGGTGATTCCCAGAGCCGAACCCACAAAAATAGAACGGCTGGATAACCTGTCACACCGGACTTTGGTGGTTACCGGTTTTAGGCGTGTTGGTAAGACCTATCTTCTGTTTCAGGCTATCAGGGAACTGCTTAAAAAGTATGACCGGCACGAAGTGGTTTATATAAATTTTGAAGACGAACGGTTTCCGGCTAAAACAGAAATTTTAACCGATTTAATCCCCGCCATTAAAAAAGTTTACGGCCAAAAACCAAAATATCTTTTTTTGGATGAATTGCACCAGATCCCTTTATGGTCAAAGTGGTTACGGCGGATTCTGGATCAGGAAAAAATAAAGATTGTGATTTCCGGATCGTCATCAAAAATAAGTTCGGTGGAGGTTCCGACGGAGCTACGGGGAAGAGCGTGGGGACAAACCGTTTACCCTCTATCTTTTAAAGAATTTTTATCTTTCAAGCCATTTGAAAATGCGGATTATGGCTTTGGGGAATATCTTAAATTCGGCGGTTTGCCGGACGTGGTCCTGTCTCAAAGTGATGCGGAGAGGAAGGAATTATTAGACGAATATCTTGATGTGGTAACCCGTCGGGATATTATAGAAAGATTTAATCTTGATGACGGAGAAACTATCAAAATCGTTTTAAAATTGCTCTTTAATTCGACCTCAATTACAATCTCCAAATTGACGGATAGCTTGAGGAGTTTGCAAATGCCAACGGCTAAGACCACGGTGGCGCGGTATCTGTCCTATGTTGAAAGTTCTTATCTGCTAAAACAACTTTATTTATACACGCCGAAGGTGAGGGCCAAACTGCAGTATCCCAGAAAAACATATTTTATTGATAATGGTTTTTTAACGGCTATGTCTGTTAAATTCGGTCCTAACTACGGCCGGCTTTTGGAAAATTTAGTTTTCTGGCAGCTTTATAAAAAACACGGAGACAGTCTCCATTATTACCGGGATGAGCGGGGAGAAGTAGATTTTTGTGTTGTGGAGGATGGTAAAGCCGTGTCTTTGTATCAGGCCTGTTATGATTTGTCTGATTTCGAAACCCGTGACCGGGAGATTCATACTTTGCGCCGGGTGGGCAAACGCCTGGGAGTTTCTGATTTAAATTTAATTACCGGGCAAAATAATATTCAAGTTTCTGAAAAGGGGATTAAGATTTCCCAATTCCTGGAAACGCTGGACAAGGCAATTACCCTATGACCTTATTTTCGGATATTGGAGAGTACGGGAAGACTTGGAAATGGTACCTTGGCAAGAAGGCCAGTGGATTTGGGGCACGTTTTGAAGAAGGGAAATCGGTGGTTGTTGACAAATTACTTTTTAAGAGGGGTGCGTACCAGCGCCCTTTTTTGCATTTTGGGATGGTGACACTGGTGGTTATTGGTATGGTTTCGGCGCCGGTGCTTTTAAATAATTATCCGACTTCGGCCACCAGCGGCGAGGGGACAGCAATACCACCGTCGGCCATTTTAAATATGGCGACGGCGGTGATGACGGAGACTAAAGAGTCGGTTAAACCCAGAAGAGATGTGACGGAATACACGGTCAAATCCGGGGATACGGTTTCGGCGGTGGCCAAAAATTACGGCGTAGACGTGGATTCAATTAAATATCTGAATCCGAAACTGGACGCGGACGATCTAACCGTGGGAGAAGTTATCAAAGTGCCGCCGGTTTCGGGGCTGGTGGTGACAGTCAAGAGCGGGGAGACGATTTATTCTTTGGCCAAGAAATATTCTCTGGCTTCGGCGCAACCGATTGTTGACTGGCCGTACAACTCCTTTGCGGATGATGAAAAGTTTACTTTGGCGGCGGGGCAGACCTTAGTTATTCCCGGAGGAGTGCCGTCGGAAGAAATTGTCCGCCCGGTTTATCAGATGACACCAAGCCAGACTCTGTTCGCGCGGGGATCGGGAGCGTTATCCTGGCCGGGAAACGGCATTCTCTCTCAATACTTTAGCTGGTACCATAATGGAATAGATATTGCTAATGCCGCCGGAACGGCAGTGGCGGCAGCGGATTCAGGAAGAGTGGTGCTGTCCGAACGCGGCGGTTGGAATGGAGGCTGGGGGAGTTATATTAAAATTGACCACGGCAATGGGCTGGACAGTTTGTATGCTCATTTGTCAGAGGCTAATGTTAACGTGGGGGATAATATTGGCCGGGGGCAACTTATTGGGCGGATGGGGTCAACGGGGAGGTCTACAGGTTCGCATTTGCACTTCACGGTTTACTCAAACGGGGTGGCGGTAAACCCGCTTTCATTATTAAAATAATTGGACGAATTTGACTAATTTGACGAATTAGTCTAATTTTAATTAGTGGGTGGATATCAGAATTTAGTTGTTTATAGACTGGCTACAACAATCTACGACGCGACGGTTGTCTTTTGTGACAAATTTGTGGATCGAAAATCAAGAACAACTGATCAAATGATACAGGCGGCGAGGTCAGGAAAACAAAATATTGTTGAGGGGTCTCTGGAAAAAAGTGAAGAAAGCAATATAAAACTTACGAGTGTAGCGCGGGCAAGTTTTGGGGAACTTCTTGAAGATTATCTTGATTTTTTACGGCAAAAAGGATTTAAACTTTGGGATAAAAACGATCCACGAGTTTTAAAAATACGAGCGTTTAGAGAATCAACAGAAAATTTGACTAATTTGTCAAATTTGTCCAATTGGGCAAATTTAGATTTAAAT
>JBBTUQ010000079.1:0-3192 GCA_038063675.1 Patescibacteria group bacterium
CGCGGGAATGCTTGCGGCGGAATGGAAAGTCATTTTATTTACTGATTTTTATCAATCGACCCCTCTCTCGATGGTCGGAAAATTTTTAGAAGCGCATAAAAACAAGGCGGATGTTGTTATTGGCGTTCGCGGACACGAAGGGTCTTTGAAAAACGACACTTTGGTCAGAAAAATAAGAAGTTGGGCTTTTGTAACTTTAGTGCAAATCGTCGCTTTGCCGGGGATTAAAGATACCCAGTGCGGATTTAAATCGTTTAAAAATAATGCTGCTAAAAAAATTTTTTCCTCTCTTTTGGTATCCAAAGCAAAAAAAATTTCCGGAGGGTATATGGGAGCATTTGATGTTGAAGTCTTATTTCTAGCTGGAAAATATGGTTATAAAATTATTCAAGTTTCGGTTGATTGGACAAAAATACTCTCCGAAAAACTGAATGTTTGGAAAGAGCCACTAATGATGGCGATTGACACTTTTAAAGTGCGGCTCTACGACCTTTTAGGAAAATATGATCATTACCCAAACCCCGCTACGAATTAGTTTTTTGGGCGGTAATACCGATTTTCGTCAGTTTTTCGAGAAACACAATGGTTGTGTTCTCTCGACGGCCATAAACAAATATGTCTACTGCATTGTTACCAAGCGTTTTGACGAAAAAATTTATGTCAACTGGTCTAAAAAAGAGATCGTTAATGAAGTTTCCCAAATAAAACACGAACTGGTTCGGGAGGCTCTTAAGAAGGTTGGTGTTAAAAGTAGTATTGAAATTAGCTTTCTGTCTGACATCCCCGCGGAAGGATCGGGTTTAGGCTCTTCCAGCTCTGTCACCGTCGGGGTCCTTAATGCCCTTTACCATTACGTTGGCCAAAATCCTTCAGCCGAACAATTAGCCCGTGAGGCTGTAGAAATCGAAATCGATATCTTAAAGAAGCCTATCGGCATACAGGACCAATACATTGCCGCTTATGGGGGGCTGCGTTTTTTCCAGTTTCAGAAAAACGGCAAAGTTACCAATGAAAAAATAACTCTTAATAACGGCTTTGTAAAAGATCTGGAAAATAGTTTAATGCTCTTTTATACTAGCCGGACAAGGAAAGCCGGTGCCATTCTCCAAAAACTTCAGGAAAATATTTCCGACAAAACAAAATTACTCCTTAAAATAAAACAGTTAGCCATCGACGGAGAAAAAGCTTTGAAAAAGGGTAATGTTTTAAATTTGGGAAAACTTCTAAATCAATACTGGGAAATGAAAAAACAAATGGCTCCGGGAATTTCTGATGAAGAGATCGATAGCATATACGATAAAGCTCTTAAAGCCGGTGCTATCGGCGGTAAAATTGCCGGAGCCGGGGGCGGGGGATTCTTACTTTTTATGGTCCCCCTGGAAAAACGCCACACTGTACGTTGCGCTTTGTCTCCTTTGCGGGAGTTGCCTATTCGTCTTGAGCCGGATGGGAGTAAAATAATTTTAAACATCAGCCAGTATTAAAGTATTAACATGAAGCTTTCCGTAACCCTAGCTGCTTATAATGAAGAGAAAAACATTGGCCGTTGTCTTGAGGCCGTTCGCCAATTGGCAGACGAAATTATTATTGTCGACGGGGAGTCGACCGACAAAACTGTCTCTATCGCCAAAAAATACGGTGCCAAAATTTTTTCCGTTCCCAACGATCCCATTAATTTCCACAAACAAAAAAAATTGGCCAACAATAAAGCTTCCGGTGACTGGATTTTACAACTCGACGCCGACGAAGTCGTCACCCCCGAACTTTTAATCGAAATTAAGAAAAAAATTGCCAGTAATCCTGTCGAAAACGGATTTTGGATTCCCCGAGCTAACTTTTTCCTGGGGAGATTTCTCAAAAAAGGCGGTGCCTATCCCGATTATACCCTCAGACTCTACCGTCGCGGTAGAGGGGATTTAGCTGCCGAATCGGTCCATGAACAAGCTGTGGTTGAAGGCAAAGTTGGTTATTTAAAAAATGATCTGTTGCATTTTAACAATCCCACTTTCTCCCGTTACATTGTCAGACTTAATCAATATACCGATTCTCAAGCTCTTAAAATTTCTGGAGGCATTTTTGAAAACCTATTTCGGAACCCTTTATTTGACAAAAACCAGGGATTTTTTTCGATCTACTTTCGCCACCTGGGTTTTCTCGACGGTTTCCCCGGCTTTATCTGGGCTCTTTTCTCTGCCCTCCACTTTCCCATAGCCTACTTCAAAAAAATCGAGAAACAATTCGTCAATAATTAACCAATATTAAATCCACTACATCATTATGTAATAATGTAGTGATGTTAAATCTTATATATTTATGACGAGATTATCGAAATACCCCTTAACGGCTGATGTGTGGGAGCAAATAACCGGCGACTTCTACGATTTAATTTCTTCTCTTTCTGAAAACAACGAAATTAAAGAATTTTTCGACGAGTTTTTTACAGCAACAGAGAAGGTCGTTTTCGTCAAAAGATTTGCCATTGCCCTTATGCTTTCCGCCGATTTTTCTTACAAAGATATCTCACAAATTTTAAGAGTCAGTCCTACAACCATATTTTTTATTCAACACTCAATGTCTAAAGGGAAAATATATTATCGTGTCATTAAGAAAATAACGAATCTTAGGAATACACAAGAATTTATTAGGAGTCTTAAAAAGACTTTGGAAATGCTTATCCTGCCGACGAGTGCATTGGATAAAAAAGGGAGAGCAAGGTTTTTAAATCCCAACTTTACAGATTTTACAAAGCTAAACGAATTGGAACGTAAACAAAAAACTCTTGTTTGGGAAACTACAAGCCGTACTCGTGCACACCATTAAATTATGTTCACTACATTATTACATAATATTGTAGTGAACATAAAAATAAAAACTAATTAATTAGTATATTATTGTTAGTATAGTTGATAAACAAACTATGAAAATCGCACTGGTTAAACCGCCCAACGTTGGCGTCGAAGTTCGCGGTATGGGTTTTTATGTCCACCGGCTTTATGAAGCCCTGCGTAGAATTGATGGCTTAAAGATTGACCTTGTGGATTTTTCGTATCTCCCCTTTTTATACCACCAATATGATTTGGTTCATTTCCCCTATTTTGATAATTTTTTTCTCACTCTCCCGCCAATTCTGCTGCACCCCTTTGTGGTGACCATCCCGGATTTAACCCAAATTATTTTCCCCCATCATTTCCC
>JBBTUQ010000080.1:0-2353 GCA_038063675.1 Patescibacteria group bacterium
CAGGGGGATTTTCTAGGAGTGGAGTGCGAGGGGGGAAAGGGGTTGGGGTCAGAGATGGAGGTATGGGGGTGGGTTTGGGGAGACAACCACTGGTTACAAGCAACCAAAATATTGATTGTCCAATAAATTCCCGGCGGGTAAGCATTTCTTTAGGGCAGGAGTAGAGTGATTATAGAGCGCATGAGAGGGTAAGTAAAGGCGCGAATAAGGCCGGGAGCAAAAAAGAGAAGAGCAAAAATGAAGGTCAGGCCAAAGCGGTCAAGTTTGTATAATTCTTCGGCAAGGTGATCAGGGAGAAATCCGGCCAGAACTTTGGAACCATCAAGCGGGGGAACGGGCAAAAGATTAAAGACAGCCAGGACGACATTAATTTGAACGGCAAAGATAAATAATTCTAAGGGGAATATGCGAAAAGCGAGAGCAAAGATTAGAGCAATTAAAATGTTCGTTATTGGTCCGGCGAGAGCAGTCAGGGCCATATCTTTTTTTGGTTCACGAAAGTTAAACGGGTCGATGGGGATGGGTTTGGCGGCGCCAAAAATTATTCCGGCGTGGCTAAGAAAAAGAATTAGCGGTAAAAGAAGGGTGTAGATTGGGTCAATGTGGGGAATGGGATTCAGAGTGAGGCGTTTTGATAATCTGGCGGTAGGATCTCCCAAACGGTCGGCGGCAAGCCCATGAGCGATTTCATGCAAAATCACGGAATAAATTAAAATTAGAAATTGGAAAATTAACATAGATTACTTCGTTGTTGCACTCCCCGCAATGACATTATATAATGTTTTGTATGGCGAAGTGTGAAATTTGCGGGAAGGGGAATATGATCGGGCATAATATCCGGCATAAGCACTCCGGTCTTTGGGAAAAACGGGCCAGTAAAACCCTGAAAATTTTTAAACCAAATGTTCATAAGGGATGGGTTTTGATGAAAGGCGCGGTTAAAAGAGTGACGGCTTGTGCTTCGTGTTTGATGCAATTTAGGGCGCCAAAAAAAGTGAAAAAGGCAGCTTAATTGCAGCGATACCAGGGAAAGGGAGCAGTTCCCGGTGGCGAGCTGGCAAATACTTCAATCACTGTTACGTTGACTCCACAAAATCTTGGCCCGGTCTGATACTCAAAGTTTTTTAAAGTGGCAGGGGCGGATGAGGAATTTTGGATGTCGACAAACCAAGTATCAGTACCGGCATTATTGGTGTTACCGCCGGTCCACATGAGATATCCAAGTTTTGAATTTAGCTGAAGGCGCCCCTTGGGGGGAGTCTTTTCACCGGCAGTTAGTTGCCCCAGTTGCTGAATATTATATATGCTTGCCTCAATTTGGGGAGAGTCTTGGGCTTGGATAGCCATGAATCCCTGATTTGATAACCAAATGCGAAGAGTTTTGGTCGGAGGTAGGATAAAGTCGCGTCTGGTGTCGGGGAGGAGATGGATTTCAGAAGCATATGGAGTTTCTGGCGGTCTTGGTGTTAGGGTTGGGGCTTTGGTTGGGATGATAGGGGTGCGTGTTTTGGTCGGTTGACGAGTGGCAGTTTTTTCTGGGATGAGAGTGGGAGGAGTGGGGATTTCCAGTGGGATTATTGAAGGATGACTAAAGTTAGCCTGGCTGGGAGAGAAGAGCATATTAAGGGCACCTAAGAAAAGAAGGGTGCGAACCAAAATAACAGGAGAGCGGTTTTTGCTTTTTAATTTTTCGGGATTTCCCAAATATGTCATGAGATATAATGGGATTATATCTTATAGTGATTGGGTTAGCAACCCTGTGATTTTTTGCCCTCAAATTGGATTTGGTCAAGCACCATTCTCTGGTTTTCCAGATGACATTTTAAGATTTTCATGCGTTTATCATTTTTGATGGTCCAGATTCCCGGCCATGGAAAATATGCGCGGAATTTATTGTAATTTTCCGGATTCTCTAAATCTTCATATTTTATAAACCCATCTTCTCTTTTTAACATTTTACAGAAAGTGGGGGTTCCGGATTGGGGAAGCAGTTTTTTAGAAAAATCCAGAGCGGTAATATATTTTGCCGCTTCTTTAAAAAAACGGATATATAGTGTTTGGGCGGTATCATCCGGAAATATGGGAAAACTGCGTTGATCGAGGATTGGACCGGTATCCATTTTTTCATCGAGTTTAAATATAGTTATCCAGGCTGTGGTGTCACCACGAAGGAGAGTTGATTGGACAGGGCTGGGGCCGCGTAAATCTGGTAATTTGGAGAAGTGAATGTTAAAAGTGCCAAGTTTGGGTTTGTTAAAAATTTCTTCGGGGATGATTTGGCCAAAATCAGCAACGAGGGCTAGATCACAATCAATGTTTAATGATGTATCGCATGGTACGTCATTTTCGATGG
>JBBTUQ010000081.1:0-6792 GCA_038063675.1 Patescibacteria group bacterium
TTGGCTCCAGAGTAGTGAAAGGATAATCACCGATTTTGGCGTTGGCGGCGGTGAGAGCATTAAGGAGAGAACTTTTGCCGGCATTGGGGAGGCCGATTAGTCCAAAATCGGCAATTAATTTTAGAATTAGTTTTAAATTTCTTTTTTGGCCCGGCATTCCCGGTTGAGATTTGAGAGGGGTGGTCATGCGGGAATTGGCCCGTTGGGCATTGCCTTGACCCCCGATTCCGCCTTGGCAAATCAGGATTTTTTGATCGATATTATTTAGATTAAAAATCTCGCCGGTGTTTTGGTCGATTAAATTGGTGCCCACCGGAGCCAAAAGGACTAAATCTTTGGCATCCAGGCCCGATTTACGATTGCTACCCCCTGGCTCCCCCGCCGGGGCACTGAAATCTTTCTTGGCCGAATAACGATTTAGAGCCGTCAGATCAGACGTGGTTTGGAAATATAAATTTCCGCCCTTGCCGCCATTGCCTCCATCCGGGCCGCGGCCTTTTTTAAAAAAAGACGCTTTTCCGGCTCCACCATGTCCTCCGGAGATTGCTATTTGGACTTCGTCAATTAACATTGTCGTTATTAGCTTCTAAGGATTTTATTTCCGGCAGAGCTTGACCGATGATACCCTGGAGATCGCCGTGCATCCCATGGGTGTGATCTATGACTTTGCGGATTTCTTTTTCCTGGCGGGACCATTTGGTCATAAAAAATCTTTTTTCTTTTTCCAGTTCGTCCTGCAGATTGGTAAACGCTTCGACAATAGCCTCAACTCTTTGTTTGAACTCAATGCCGGTTAGATATTGATAAAGAATTTCCATTTTTTCATTTTTGCCCACAGCGGAAAGTTTGGTAGTAAAAATCTGATAGAGATTTATTCTTAGGGCTGACGCCAAACTGACGAATGAAGTCCGGTTTGTAATCCAAATTCCTTCTTTGTAAGAGAAACCACTATTGATATTTGAGGGGAGATTGACCGAGACGAGAACGGCAATATCCGCCGTCACCAGTCTTTGATCTTCGCGAAGTTTGGCCAGCCAACTATCAGTCCACTTGGCATTTTTAGATTCCCAAAGGATGGTGCCGCAGGACCGGCCGTTTTTATCATGGACAATTTGGATAACATCCGCACCACGAACACCCTTGGGTACGGGTTTGATTTCATCATTAGGGAATTCTTTGATTAAAACCTCTTCGATTTCCAACTCTAAAACTTCTCCCTGCAATTGTTGCGAACCTTGTTGAAGTTTAAGTTCGGCAATTTGTTTGCGCATGTCGTCCAGCTCTTTTTCTTTCTTCTTAATTTCTAAAGAATTTTCCTCAAGGGCTTCTTTTTTAATTTCCAAGCGCATTTTTTCTTCATCAACGGCCAGCTTTTTTTCCATTTCAATACGGAGCTGATCTTTTTCCTGGCCGAGTTTACGAAGTTGAGTGGTGAGAGCAAGAAGCTCTTCTTCGAGTTTTTTGCGGCGGTCTTTTTCTTCAGCAGCTTCCAGACTGACCTTTTTTAACTCAAAAGAAAATTCTTCTTTTGCCAGTTTTTTTAAAGCTTCGGTCACCTCAATTTGTTTGCCGCAGTTTGGGCACAAGATTTTATCAGTCATGTATTGTATTATATAGTAAATTCGTTGCCGAAGTGGCTCAGTGGTAGAGCGGCTCTTTCGTAAAGAGTAGGTCGGGAGTCCGATTCTCCCCTTCGGCTCAATTGGGTAGTTTACAAGGGTCCGACCCTTGTAGTAACTTGTAAATCATGCCAAGAAAAAATTCTATTAAAATTTACCGCGAGAATGGTTTTTACCATATATATATATAATCGCGGCGTTGAGAAACGAGACATTTTCCTCGACCACGACGATTATTTGTACTTCCTTCACATTTTAAAATCATCCCTTTCTGCCGAGCCAAACAAGGGTCCAACCCTTGTAGGCCGGAGGACTTGGGCGCAAAAAAATTATTTTGGAAAAATTGATCTTCTCGCCTATTGTCTTATGCCAAATCATTTCCATTTTTTGGTGCGTCAATCCACATCTACAATTATTACTGAATTTGTTCGTTCACTTTGTACCCGATACGGAATGTATTTTAACAAAAAGTATGACCGTGTGGGTCCCCTCTTTCAGGGCATTTTTAAAGCTATTGATATTGATAACGAAAGTTATCTTCTATGGATTTGCCGCTATATTCATCGTAACCCGACTAATTTTAAAAATCACTCGTACAACAGTTACCAAGAGTATTTAGGAGCTAGAAATACTCCGTGGATTAATACTAAAATAATTTCGGACTACTTTTCCGTTGACGAACTTAAGAAAAAACAAAATTTCATTGAATTTACCGAAAATGACAGTGACCAAACGTCAATTGATCTAGAAAATCTTTCTCTTGAAGCTGATATTGAAAAAACGTCGTCATGGCGACCCTAACAAGGGTCCAACCCTTGTAGGGATTTTTATATGAACACGGGGTATAATTCGAGATGGATGAGGAGACATGAAATAACAAGCCAGAGGCAGGCGTATTTATTGTTATTAATTTCCGGAGTTTTTATCGTGGTTCTTATTTTTGTGGGGCTACCACTGCTTTTTAATCTTTCCTCTGCCATAAGCTCTTTTAGACGGCCCAAAACGGCTGTTGTTGATGTGAGTTTGGTGCCTAGTGCTCCCAGATTTTTTGAAGATTTAACAGCCACAAAGTCAGCAAATATTAAGGTGGCAGGAGTGGCGGATCCTAATACTATTGTGGAATTATTTCAAAATGGATTTTCGCAAGGGACAACAACCTCTGCTGATGACGGCAAGTTTGTTTTTGACGGAGATTTAAGCCAAGGGAACAATACCTTTTATGCCCAGGCAACATCCAGTAAGGGACAAAAGAGTGAGAAATCCGACACTTATGTTATTTCCTACTCAAATAAAAGCCCCAAATTGGACTTAAACAATGTTCGTGACGGAGACACGGTTAAAGAAAGTTCGTTTAAAATTACCGGGGCTACAGATATGGGAAATGCGGTCACGATAAACGATCGTTTGGCGATGACCGGACTAGACGGAGTATTTAGTCTAAGCTTAAGTTTAAGTAATGGGGAAAATAAACTTAAGATAGTGGCTACGGATGCGGCGGGTAATCAAACAACAAAAGAAATCACTATTAAGTATTCTCCGTAGCTAAAAGCAACCAGAGCCACTCCAAGACAAAGGGATAAAGAAGAGTGTTGTTAAACCAGGAACTGACGAAAATTCCGATAAAAGTTACTCTAAACAGTGGGCTTTTGGTCTGGTCCCAAATTTTTTTTAAAAGATAAAGAAAGGTTACAAGCCCCGGAATACCAGAGGTGGCAAGTACCAAAAGAATCGAGCTGTCAGCGCCGGCGCCGGCGTGACTATCGGAGGAGGCATTTTGAATATAACGATAAGTGTTAAAACCGACGCCAAAAATCGGGGCCTTTGTCCAAACAACGACAGTTTCTCTCCAGTTATTGATTCTCCCCCAGAAAGAATAACCACGATTAAGATTGGTCCCTTCGCCAAAAGTTTTGGGAAGTAAAGGAATGGTGATAGCTAATATTAAGGTGGCGACAAGAAAGATTTTTAAAGATTTTTGATAAAAAGAAATGACCGCAAAGACAACTAAATAGACTAGGTAGCTGGCCCGCGCGTAAGTAAGAGCCATCGCAAAATAAATGACAGGTAAGAGCAGTTTTTTTTGAAAGAAAAGAAGAACGAGGCTGAGGGCGAGAATTGTGCCGGTAATCCCCGGGTCTAAAAATGTGGAAATAAGGCGAAAATAGTGGTCGTCCCAATTGTAGGCGGTGAGGAAACGAGTATCCGGAATAAAAATATACTGAATAAAGCCGGCAACAGCAATAATAACACTCGCCATTATTAGGCCCGGCTTAATTATTTTTTTCTCCGGGGATTTTAGGCCAGATACAGCAAAAAATAACAATCCGTAAGCTCCAAAACGAAGCGGATAGAGAGAAGCAATTAGGAGTTCTTTACCAGAAAAATTTTGGATGTTGGCGATTAAGGAGATAAAAGCGGCAATTAAAAAATAAATCAGGGGTTTTAAGAGGGAGTTTTGTTTATGTTTGCTAAAAAGCCAAACGGCAGCGATTAGACCAACGACGATATCATTTAGATGAAAAACAATTTCGCTATTTAAAATATTAAGACGCCCCAGTTGGCCCAAGGGGAATAAAATTAATAAAAGATAAAGTAGGTATTTCATAGTTTTATGAGTTTGGTTTGGGAAAGAAAATAATTTACTTTCTCGTTTTTATACCAACTCTCGTGGATAAAGGGAAAGTTGACATAGTATAGATTATGAAAGCCAGAGATCAAAACTATGTCATCGGGTTTTAGGTTTTTGGCAAACCAGCCGTCACAATCTACGAAGACAGCAGTTTTAAAATCAAGGTTTTTACACAAATATTCGGTTTTGGTTTGCTTGCCGAGGAGATAAGGTAAAAGTTTGGCCTGGGCTGCGACTCGGTAACCAATGTTTATCAGGGTAACAAATATTACGATAGAAATTAGAAGACGGGAACGAAGTTTGAAAATAATAAGACTGGCTAAAACTGCCCAGACAGGAAGGTAAGGGAGGAGAAAGCGACCGCCGCCGGTTCGGGGAGTAATCCACCAAACAAGATACGAAAGAGCCACATAAACGATTAATAGTTTTGGTTTTTTAACAAAAAGCAAGAATGGCAGTAAAATTAAGTAGATTGGGGTGATGGGGTCGGAGTCGGGGAAGATTTTCCACCAGGTAAAAATACCTAACTTATGACTTTGGTTAAAAAATCCCGCTCCGATGGGATAGAATGGATAGCCGGTTTGAAGATATGAATAAATGAACCAAGGTGCGGAAAGTAATATTGCCGGAAGCAAAAATTTAAAGACGTTGCCACGTTTTAAAATTATCAATACAACTAAAATCGGGATCGAGCCTAAAGCGAGGGTTTTTGTACCGACAGCAAGAGCAATCGCAATGCCAGCGAAAACCAGAGAGCTGTTTAGAACGAAATAAAAGGCAAGCACTTCGAAAAAAGTACGTATTAGGTCGATGTAGGCCGCACCGGAAAGCCACCCCACCAGGGGAGTGACATAAAAGATAACAGCAGCTAGGAGAGAGTATCTGGAATCTAGGTATTTATGGGAAATTTTATAAACTATTACGCAAGTTCCGAGGCCGAAAGACCAGTTGATTAGATGAGCAATGGTGTCGTTGGCGCCGCCGAGCAAATAAAGCAACTCCCCTAGTTTGGGCATGGCGGAATAATAAAGAAGCCCGCCGGGGATAAAAGTAATTTTTCCCCACTCCAAATAAAGCTTGGGAATAGTGAGGTGGTACCAGAGGGCATCAAAACCTAATTCCGGACCAAAAGCCCCGATTAAATTAACAAGCGCGGCAACGACTAATAAGAGATAAAACATAAAATGCGGTAATTAAAAAAATCCAAATGTAAGAAATTATTTTGACGGCTTTTTTATCCCAAAGAGCAAGAATCCAGAGAATAAATATGCCCCAGAATTGATGAGAAAGAATAAAAGAAAATTCGCCCGGGATAATTCTTGGATTTTTGATATTACTGGCAATTAAAAAATAAGCGACGATGACGAGAAGTTTATTTAGGGGGAAAAGGAGAATTAAAGGGATAATGGCGAAGACAAAATGATGCTGCCAGGCAATGGGACTTAAAATTAATAATAAACAGGTGACGGCCGAAAATAAACGAGGGGAATTTATTTTCCGGCCCTTAAGCCAAGTCATAAATAAAATGAGAAGTGAGAAAGGATAGATGAAAAATGACAGACTAGAACGGGCAAGAAGACCGGCAAGTGACTGGTTGTAATAAACTTCTTTGCCAACATTGCCAAAACCCCTAAAGAACACGTCAAAAAAATAAATTTTTTGAAAGTCCCAAGATATAATTAAAAAAGATAATAAGAAAAAGAAAAACAAAAAGACAAGAGTAGCGAATATTTTTTTAAAATCTCTTTTGATAAAAAAGTAAAGAAGATAGATCGCAGGAATCACTTTAATACCGATGGCGTAGGCAAGAAAAACCGGTGAGTAGTAATAGGCTAAAACACAAAACAATAAAATAAAATTATTAATCTGGCCCATGCCATAATTGAATTTAAAGGGGAAAAAAATGGCGTAAGAAACAAGGAACAAGAAACAAGATACAAAGAATTTTTTATTCGTTAGAAGATAAAGGGAGATAAAGAAAGATAAAAAAGATAAAATATCAAATAACAATTTATTTTGGAGGAAGATTAAAAATAAAAAAGCGGTCGGGGGATAATTGTGCGGGCCGGGAGAATTTATAAGATGGGTGTAGGGATTGCCACCGGAAAAAAGAACCTTGACAGCGTCTAAATAAATATTAAAATCCATGACTTTCCCACATTTTAACTCGGACGAGGAGGGAATGAAAGCTCATCATGAAGGCATAAACTAGGCCCGGATAACCGTCGAGAAAACCAAGCTTCAGGAAATAATTGTAAATAAATTTCCCCGGGGGGTTAAAAATAAGACGAAAATAGCTAAATTTTTTTTGTTCAAGAATATCAATGTCTGTGTAATTATTAATAGAGCTTAGAAATTCAGAAATCGTGGGATGGGGATAATGATAGAGATAATTATTCAGAGTTTTAGTTGGGCCGTTTATTTGCCAGACTTCGTGAACTTTTCTTTGCCATTCCCCGGCATCCTTTTTTCCTAAACGCAATAATTTGATACTCCCCGCCTCCCCGTGTTTTAGTTCTTTACCCCAGAAAACATCTCTTCTTT
>JBBTUQ010000082.1:0-1751 GCA_038063675.1 Patescibacteria group bacterium
ACAATGGCTCCTGAATTAACTTCGTGAATTTTTAGCTTCGCAAGAGCTTTAGCTTCGCAAGAGCTGCTCTTGCGAACGGGGATTTTAATCAAAAGTTTCCAGTTTGGCACTAAGTTTTTTGCCAACAACGGAAATCCAACAATCAGCAAAACTTAAGTTGGTTTGATTAAAAAGTTCCAAAGCCTCTATAATCCACTCTTTTCTTGGATTAACAACCCAATCTTGATAAAGAAGTTCTCTTAATGACTCCGCAATTTTCTTGCGTGACAACTTATAAAATGACTGGGAAACCCAAATGACCTCGGCGACAATAATCTCATCAATATAAATATTAACTTCACCATTTTGTCCTTGAGTAAAAATTTCTTCGGCTTTTAAATATAAGGATTCAACGTCTCTTTGAAAGAAGCGGATAATTAAGTTTGCATCAACAACTACGACCTTTTCCATTCTTTGGCTATTTTTTCATATCTTTTCCCTAAAAGATAGCCTGCCTTTTGTCTGACAAGATTGTAGTCAAGATATTTTTTGTTAGTTTTCATTGATCCGCCCAGTTTTTTTACAATATTTTGGGTGGACACAATCTTGACGGTGGCGGTTTTATTCTCAAAATCTACACTTTCAAAAAGAGCCAGATCGCCGGCTTGCACAGAGAGAGCAATCCGTAGTTCTTGCGGTAAAGTGACCTGTCCCTTAGTGGTAACTGTGGTTGGCCCGTACATGGTAAGAATAATACACCGTAGTAATACTGATGTCAAGAAGTAATACTAGTTTTGAACTCTAACTGGCATGATGAGGTGGAGGAAGTTTTTGAGGGCGGGAATTTTAAAAAGACCGGGGGAAAGGGGAGTGGAGAATTCTATAACCACTTCGTCATCTCCAATAATTGATAAAAAATCTAAAAGATAACGGTAATTAAAAGCAATGGTAAATTTTTCTTTGGTGCCGCCGTCGATTTTGGCATCAAGTTCAGAAACATTTTCACCAATTTGAGCCGCCACTGATGAAATTTGAAATTTGTTGTCTGAAATCTGAAATTTAATAATGTTGGCGTTGTCACGGGCGAAAATACCGGCAGAACGGATGGCTCTCAAAAGTTCCGCAGAAGAAAGAGAAACGGAAAGAGAACTCGTCGTCGAGGGAATAATCTTTTCGTAAGCCGGGAAGGTACCTTCGATAAGCCGAGACGAAAGAATAATATCCCCAATGAAGAAAATGATTTGATTTTTAATAAAGGAGAGAAAAATGAGGGAGCCGGCTTCTTTTTTAGTTTCCTCACCAATAATACGAGCGGCCTCAATTAAAGCCTTAGCAGGAACAAGAACCGATTTTCCGGTAATTTTAGTAACTAAAGTTTTTTGGGATAAACGAAAACCATCAGTAGAAACAAGGGTCAGTTTATCTTCTTCGGGAAGGAATAAAACCCCGGTTAAGGCAGGACGGCCGTCGTCAGTGGCGGCGGCGAAAGCGGTTTGGTTAACGGCGGAAACAAAATCGGAGGCGGATATTTCCACTTTGTCCTTTTTGGCATCCAAAACTTCCGTTTCGGAAATTGGCCACTCAACAGCGGGGATGCCATTAATTTTAGAATTAAATTTATCGGTGGAAACAAGTAATTGTCCTTCGGAAAGTTCCAGAGTGATTTTTCCTGCAGGAAGGGTATTAATAAGTTCAGTAAATGTCCGAGCGGGGAGAGTGAAACTGCCGTCTTTCAAGATCTTGGCACCAATAAAAATGGTGGTGGTTGTTTC
>JBBTUQ010000083.1:0-8743 GCA_038063675.1 Patescibacteria group bacterium
AAACATCTCTTCTTTTTAGATAGAAGCCTTCGAAATCCGGTTTTATATTAGATATTTCACTAGCTAAGGCAGGAGAGACTACTTCGTCCGAGTCGATAAACAAAACCCACCCATCTTTAGCTTTCGAGAGAGCGAAATTTCGTTGTGAAGAGAAGTCACCGTCTAGTAAACGATGGAATATTTTTGCTTTTATTGCAGGGCGCAATCCTGCAATCGGGGCGTCAATAACAACTAAAGTTTCGTCGCACCAGAAAATGGATTGAAGACAGCGTTTTAAAACTTTGTCTGACTCATTTTTGTATAAAATTACGGCGGTTATCATTCTGATAGCGGGTTTTTATAGTATTTCATATATCATGATATCAGGGAACTCGACAATTTTTTTCGCTGAGGGAACTTCCCAGTTTTTAGGAACTAAAATCAATTTGATTTTTAATCCTTTCAAATATTCAACGGCTTGGGGAGAGGGAAATTCTTTTTGGAGCCAGATTACTTTTTCTTCCCAATCTTTTGGCGAAAATCCTGAATAGCCGTTATACATCGGGTGCCAGTGAATAGTGGAGTAATACATTCTTAAGGTTTCCTCTGTAACGCCGGGTTCATTCCACCAGCCATATATGGGAAACTGGATGGTGGGGGCACCGGCAAAGTTATTTTTTAGCCAGACTTGCTCCGGGGGAAATTCCCTAAGTTTTGGGACTTCTTGGTATTTAAATGGGGTGCGGGTTACTATGAAAATCAGTAAAATAAAAACATAAAATAGGGGGCGTTTTATTTTGATTGAAAAAAAGACGCATAAAGCGAAAAAGGCTAAAATAATCCACCGCGATGGAGTCCGTAGACCGGAAAAACCAGGCAATAAATAATAAAAAATGGTGTACGGCAATGGTATGGCCGGAATTGGCCCGATGTGCACGGTATCTTTGACTAAATGCAAGGCGGGGCCCAAGGCCAAGATAAAAGAGCTTATCGCGATCACAGGAAAGAGACGTGGTTTTGCAAAGATTAACGGGACAAGCAAAATGAAAAATAGGATCGGGATGTATAAAGAATTGTGAATAGCATCAGTTAAAGGGCGAACGTAGTGAAATTCTCGGGAAACGGAAAAGTAGGGTAATAAAAATGGCAAAAATAACACTCCACCGACACCAAAATAAAGAATGCTTTTAAGATTTTTCGTAAGTATTGATTGGGTTATGGTGACAAGAAGTAAAAAATAGGTAAACAAGACTGATGTGGTCGCGGCAATAGGAACAAAAATTGCAAAAAGCCAGAATTTTTTGTTTATCAGAAAATAAATGGCGAGAATTACCGGCCAAAAGTTTAATAATTGGAGATGGGCGGTATAACCTAAAAAAATAGGTGAATAAGTAAAAATGAGAGCGATTAAGACGTTTTTAAGAAGTAAATACATAGAAAGTGGAGTTAAAACCAGGGCTAGCAGAAAACTTAAATTGTAGGCCAAGAGCGGTTCCTGAAAAATTTTTACCGGAATAGCCGTTAGGAATGCCAAGGGGAACATGACTTCAGAAAAGGCCAGTGTATTTTTGAACGGGTAAAAAATATTGGTGTTATAATCAAATGGGTGAGAGATATTCCAGTTTAGAATCCAAGTAATTAATAATCCGTCTTGTTTGTCGAGGATTAAAGTGTTGAGATTCAAGACTAAAGGCCAAGTAAAAATTAAGGCAAGTAAAATAAGAAGAATTGAGATTAATATTATCTTTTTCATTTTTGAGCCACGACAAAATTATTTAAGAATATCTCGAAATATTCATGGCGAATGTTCTTGAAACCAGCGGTTTTTAAGACTGATATCACATCTTTTTTCCAATAATATTCTTTGTGTTCACGGACTTCACGACGGCAAGCATCGTTATGGGAATTTTTTTAGACATCAAACAAGAAATTAATTTAATATTCCCTTTTATTTTGTCGCCAATTAATTGATCAACGCCGACTCCTTGTTTTATATAATTAGCAAGACGATTTAGTAGATGAGGGGTGTGGCCGCAGCCTATATCGACTACGACAGAGTTTTTAGTAATACACCCAAGAGCTTTCTCAAAACGGAATTTTCTGGCGATAGGTTCCAAGAATGGCTCTTTCATGATATTCTATGTTTTATGAGGTTGGTGATCATCCTGCTTGTGGCTTTGATTTTACGACTTTTGTTGACCTATAACCACCTGCAAGATCCGGTTTTTCAAATTCAGTTTGTTGATTCTAGATTGTTCCCCGGTTATCCTCTCTTATTAAGATTATTTGGTTCAAGTCTGGAAAACAGTATTGTAATTTTTAATTTAATTACCAAAAATATTTTTTTGACTTTATACTTTTTTAAACAAAAATCTTATGCGCAATCCTAAACTTTTAGCAATAATTATTTTTCTTCTTACGTTTTCCTTTTGGTTTTTTCTGTCCAAAGGGAATTATTTTCATTGGGATGAGTGGTGGTTTTTTACTCTTTTTTCAAAATCACCTTGGCAATTTCTTTTTAACCATTATGGAGAGCATTTTATTCCTTTAAATTTTCTGCACCATTACATTTTATTCTCTTTGTTTGGTCTCAACTATATTCCGTTTCAAATATCAGTTAGTTTTTTCCATGCCATTAATACCGTCCTGCTTTTTATTTTGATTTATCAAAAAACTCAACGTAGATTTTTAGCGATAATTATATCTTTACTGTTTGGTTTAGCTAACGTTCCGATTGAAAACTTAGTGTGGAGCCTGGGGGTCAATTATGTTCTGGCCGGTTTGATGATATTTTTAGCATATTATTTGTTTTTGCGTAAAAAGATTTTCTTGTCAGCTTTATTACTCATTATCTCCCCATTATTTCATGATATTACATTACTTTTCCCTCTGGCTTTTTTAATACTGTCCTTAAAACATAAAAAGTCTTGGGTTACTTTCGCTTTGGCTTTAATTTTTAACCTTGCCCTTGTTTATTTTATCTCCGGACCTAGTCTGACGGCAAATGTCCCAAAAGATTTTTTTCTTTTTTGGAAAATTCCCCTATTTGTTTTTCAGGGAATAATTTATGGGACTATTCTTAAATTTTTAGTGCCCCATTTTTATGTTGCAAGACCGTTTTTACCGTTTGTACGATTTTTTGTTGTGATAGTCTTAGTTTTAGGATATTTTTTGCGGGGTCGAAAGATTTTTTCTCTTAGGAAGTCTTTGGTTTCACCACTTTACTTTGCTCCCTTTTTAATTTGCGCTTATTTGGCAGCAGCCCCGGCAAGATTAGCTTTTGGACCCGGAGCTTCCGCGATCTCCCGTTACAGTTATATTCCCCTCTTTTTCCTTGCTTTATTTATTGCTGAAATCTGGCCCAGGCAGAATTTTATTCCCCGATGGTTAACACTTTTTATTCTCTTTATATTTTTGCCTATTCAGATCCTGGCCAGCATAAATTTTTCATACAGCTACTGGAAACCGATGGTTGATCGAGACCGGCAGTTTATAACTGACATTAAAACCTTGTTTGATAATTCTGAGAGAGTGGCTAATTATCCGGTTCCGGGAATAAGTGAGAAAATTTCACTCTCAGATTTTTCTTATTTATTACCCAAAAACAGCGCTTTAAAATTTGTAACTCCAACTACGAACGAAACAAAAAATCCCATAACCCAAGAAATTTATAAAAAAATAATTAACGAATACTCTCGTAAATTCGACTGATTTTCTCTGCGATTTTTTGGCGGTCAAAACAGGTTTCGGCACGAAGTCTGGCTTTTTTAGCCAAAATTTTTCTTAAGTTTTTGTTATCGATCAATTTTTGTAAATCAGTTCGCAGATCTTTGGTTATTATTGCCGCATCGCCTACTACTTCGGGAATTGAGCCGCAATCGGTTGTGATGATTGGCAGGCCGCTGGCCATGGCTTCAATTAACACCATGCCAAACTGCTCAGCCCATGTTTTACTGCCAACGACCGGATGAATGAAAATGTCAGCCTCTTGATAGATTTGGGGCATTTTTTCGTAAGATACTCCCCCACTGATTACTTTTAATTCAAAATTTAGCAAATTGAGTTTTTTTAGTTCCTCAATCCCTTTTTCTTTGACCGGCCGGCCAACGAACAAAATTGTCATTCTTGCTGTTTTAGGCTTTGGCATGGGTTTAAATTTTTTAAGATCTACCCCCATTGGAATTACAGTTATTTTTTGAGGATCACAGCCTTCGGCTATTAGGGCTTCTTTAGCTTTGTTGGTTACAGCAATGAATTTGTCCATTTCTTTGAAGGCTCTTTTTTTAAATTCTTTTCTCCCTCTAATTCCCTCATTATTAAACGGAATATTTTCCCAAACAGTCGCAAAAACTTTTTTTACGTAGCCTTTCTTTTTGGCGTTGAGACATTGTTGAGTATAACCATAATAAGTTTCGGCGCAGTGGGCAATGTCGAAGCCGCGAAGTTTTTCCTCAAGGCTAAAAAGATAATGGGAATCCACAAATAAGCGATTAAAAATCCCCCGTAAATATTTATTCTTACCAACATAGTCATAGGGAGAGGAAAGTTTTACCAAGGGGATATTACTTAACAATCTGTCTTCTTTTGTGTTTTTGCTCCCAAAAACTACAATTTCGTGTTTTTTAAGCAATGGTTCAAAATTCTGCAATTCCGCAGGATTTGCAAACGCCCCCCTGACAATAGCAATTTTCATACTACCTATTTTAACATTACACTCTATTACCTATCCTCCAGGTTAAGTAGTTAAGTGTCCCTGTCCGCTCTTGACAGGGCCACGCTTAGAATCCTTGAAATGCTCAAGTTCATAAATTTTGAGTTTTTCTAGAAAATTATAAAGTGAATAAAGAAAACATACCATTAAACCGAATTCTCCATCGAGAAAACCTTTTTGAATGAAAAATAATTTAATAAATGATTTTGCTGGCGCTAACAGTATTCCAAAAAGATTCACCCTATATCCTTCTCTATAAAAATATTTACTATCGTAATCTGTGTATTTATTTGTTTTAAATAAAAATTGAGAAATAGATTGATAATTGTAATGATTGTACCGATTTTTCAGGAAAGCGGTATTACCGCCTACTATAATTTGCTGATGAAATTTTATGGGATTGTATTCCCATTTACCGTTTCGTATTAGTCTTAGTTCGTGGGAGCATGGTTTTACAAATCCATATTTAACCTGTCTACCAAATAAAAAAATATTGTTGTACAGGTTATAGCCATCAATTTCTTTTGGTGAATTTTCTGTCATTAACTCTTTTATCTCTTTTTGAAGCCCGGGAGTTAATTCTTCATCAGAATCCAGTTTTAATATCCAATCTCCAGTAGCTTTTTGCATTCCCAAAAGTCTATTTTTATCAAAGTTTCCATCTTCTGGGATGTTTTTGAATATTTTTGCACCATATTTTTTACATATCTCTAGCGTTTTGTCTGTTGAACCCATGTCAACAACTATAATTTCATCCACACCGTCGACACTTTTAAGACTGCGCTCAATTATATTTTCGACATTTAATGTTGGTATAACAACAGAAATTCTTGCCACAGCGAAAGTTTAACATCTTAGAGTATTGACATACAAATGGAATATGATAATACTGATTTTGTGAGAAAATTGATTTTAGTAATTGTTTATTATTTTTTAATTAGTTTTTTTAACTTTTCTCTTGATGTTTCGACTGTCGGTGCTATTGACAGTTACGTAAAAATCCCTATTGCTCCGATTGCGAATATACCAATTACTGAAGGTAGGCTCAATTTTCCAACTGGAGATAATGTGCTTTTTAGCGGTAGTAGTATTCCTTTCAATATTGGTCAAAAGTATTTTAATGGTTATCCAGATATATACGCAAAACTCGGTGTTTCGGTTTCTGAGGTTTCTAAAGTATATTTTTTACTTGTCGCTGGCGGAACTAATAACACAATCACTCCTCCTAGAAAATGGGGGGAAATAAAATTAGATTTTGATGATAACTCGAGTTATAAAATTGATCTTTACGAACAGATAAATCTTAGGGAGTGGATTCTGGACTACTCAACGTCAGTGAAGACTACAACTGACCCAAATGTACAAGAGATATGGCGTGGGAAAACCCCCGAAGGTAATGGCCCAGTTGTGGTTGATATGTTAACAATATTGTTGCCAACAAATTTTTTAAGTAAAATTCTTAAAAACATTGAGTTTATAGATAGTTTCCCTGGCCTACCCAGTTATCATATTCTTGGCGTTACAATAAATGGAAAAGGTTCTAATCCACCCGTTGTCCTTATTCCCGGCCTTGGGGGGAGCTGGAGTTATAAGGGATTAATTGAAAATCGGGCGACGGGGTATGGAGACTGGAAGTTGATGCCGGTGTTTACAGAGAATTATCAGGCACTTCTCGGCACTTTTAAGAATGCAGGGCTGGTAGACGGTCAGACACTGTTTACTTTCGCCTATGATTGGCGGCAACCGGTGTTGACCTCCGCCGTTTGGTTGAATAATTATTTAACTAACGTGGTCAAAACTAAAGCCAATATTGTAGGTCATAGTCTGGGTGGTTTGGTGGCCAGGGCATGTATTGAAAAAGTCAACGGGTGTAAAGATAAAATTGAAAAGTTTATTTCTGTTGGCAGTCCCCATTTGGGAGCTGTTGATGCTTATTATTTATGGGAAGGCGGAGAAATTTTGGAGACGAATTTGTTAAAGCGCACTATGGAGAATGTTTTGTTACGGGTTAACGCCAAAAGTTTTGCCCACCCGAAAGATATTATTCAAAACATTATTCCCTCGATTCGGGACATTCTGCCGATTTTTGACTATATTTCCGGAAAATCCTATGTTTCAATGTCAGAATCGGCGAAAAATAAATTTTTAGGATCTGTGGGGACAGGGCAAACAAAGGATGTGGCGACGATTGTTTATGGTAATACGGTTAATACCCCAAGGTGGTTGACAACTGTCTTACCAACAGCTGCAGAGACAAAATTGGGATTATGGGTTGACGGAAAGCCTACGGGAAGTACCTCCGATGTTGGTGATGGCACGGTTTTGGGAACAAGTTCCCAAATTCCGAATATAATTGGGAGCTCTTTTAATTCCGGGCATGCAGGATTGGTCAGCGACGCTTTGCCACAGCAAAAAATTTTGGATACTTTCGGTCTTGCCGGAACGATTGTCACCCCGGCAACATCACCTACAAAGGGTTTATTCTTTTTTGTACAGTCACCGGCGACTCTAACAATAACCGGAGCTGGAACGCAAATTGATGAAAAAACCGTAGCGATTTCTGATCCGACGGACCAAAATTATCAAACCACGGTCACCGGAACGGGATTGGGATCGTATAGTTTACAAGTTGGGAGTTTTACTGCAAATTCCCAAAGTTGGCAAGAAGTCAGCGGGAATACGTCTTTAGGAAAGACAGATAATTTTACGGTGAATTTTACTAAAGTTGTGGATTTAAACGGGACAATTAATCTTAATGTGGTTAGAACGAAAATCTTGGGGCTAGTGAATTTCTCCAGTCAGAGAGGTTTACTATTGGGGATTGATCGGGTGATTAGCTATGTTAACCAGCAAAATTATATTATGGCCAGAAGAGAACTGGAGACTCTTTACCAAACGGTTTTTGGAGAAACGGCAAAGACGGCAAATACAGTGACACGAACGACGCTTTTACAAATTGGAGAAAATTTAATTAATGCTTATGAAATTATCTTAACTAAGGGGAGCATTAATATTTCCCAGGCCTTGGCGCAGACGGAAATTAACCGGGCACAAAAATTAGTTAATAAAACGGTACTTATTTCGTCAACTCTCCGGGCGCAAAATATTTTAGAGGCGAATAAAAAACTGGAACTGGCCAATAACGCCTACTCTAGCAGTCTTTATCCCCGCGCCTTGCTTCTGGCTAGGAGTATTCAGTATCTTTTGCAATAGTGTGGACTCGCCCCGAATCGGACGGGGTGTCTCCGCGATGTGAACGCGGCATTTTACCAGTAAACTACGAGTCCTACTTGTGTAATTATAGCAAAATCGACTATTATAAAATCTATGAATAATGAACGGGGGAATATTGTTTTTGGAGTTTTCTGGGAATTTTTGGAGGCCATTGTTTTTGCGGCGGCGATTTTTACGATTGTTTATCTTTTTGTCTTTCAACCAAATCAAGTTTCGGGAAACTCCATGTACCCAACCTTTCATGATAAAGAATATATTCTAACTGATAAAGTTTCCTATCGGTTAAGCCAGCCGGGGCGGGATGACGTGGTGGTATTTAAGTCCCCGCCAAACCCGGAGAAGGATTATATTAAAAGAATTATTGCCATACCTGGTGACAGCGTTATGGTTAAACTTGGTAAGGTTTATCTTAATGGGGAGTTGCTTTCAGAAGATTTTTTGCCGCCAGACGTTTATACCCAGGCAAACACTTTTCTAAGAGAAGGAGAGGGGTACACTGTCCCTTCGGATTCATATATTGTTATGGGAGATAATCGAGGAGGCAGTGATGACAGCAGACACTGGGGAGTGGTCACGAAAGGCGAATTTATTGGGAAAGTGTTTTTTAGGTATCTTCCGATTACTCGGTTTGGAATGACGCCTCGATAAGATCCCCAAGTTTTTTAATAACTTCGGTGGTTTTTTCTACAGGACCTTTTAGGGTAATAATAAGTTTGGCGCTGCGACCGGACTGAGTAATTCTGGCATGGCCTAACACAGTGGTGATTCTTTTTTGAACCAGAGCAACGTCTTCATTATAAATTCTTTCCTCGTCATCTC
>JBBTUQ010000084.1:0-6081 GCA_038063675.1 Patescibacteria group bacterium
TGGCCTGGGAGTTGGCCAGGGGGTAACACGAGTAGCGCCGTAGCTTAGATCGTAGGCCACTCCCCCATTAGAAATCCATTTTAATTTTAACGAAGAGGAGGTAGTAGCGATGTTGTCAAGATCAATAATTGCTGGTAGAGGCGATCTTTGAAGATACACATCCTGGGTCTTGGGAGTTTCGGCGGGGAGTAACGGATCGACAGAGTAATAGGTTAACGTGTGTTGCCCGCTTGGCGAAGAAGCAAAAGTTAAGGGATCTAAAACCGGGGTACCGGAGGTAGAGGTAAGAGTAAATAAAGTCCCCAGGTTAGCGGAAACAGTGGCGGTAGTGAGATTTTTGATATCCACCCAGGAGTTTAAATCTAACGCGGAGGAGGAATTACCAGCCAGAAAACTCAAATTAAGGGAGACGTCAGAGAAAATAGACGGATCGAAAGAAAAGTTTTGCCAACCAGTGGAGTGGAGAACTCCGGCTTCGGTTGCTTCTGGATTAACATCTCCTGCCCAAAGCTCTAAAAGGGACTGGCCGTTGACGGTAAAGCGAAAACCCGGAGCATCAAAAGGCGGATAATCATAGGAAGAAAAATTGTAAGAAAAGAAGATGTTTTTGACGGTGTTGGAAATGGTCTGAGATAAAACATTTTGGTCAAAAGTGTTGCCATCGACAACCGGGTCGCTGCTACCAACACGCATAACTGTAGCGCTGATAGTCGAGACATCGCCAGTAAGAGACCAATTATGAGTAACAGCTTCAGTTACGGATTTACCGTTGACTTGTAGGGTGGTAACGGGAGGGTCAACAATCGTAAAAGTGGCATTGCTCTCGTCAAAGTTGGTTAAACCATGACCGTCGGTAGCCACAATTTTTATTTTGCCAAGGGTGGTGCCGACAGTAGGAACGGTCCAAAGATAAATCGCGTCGTTGGGTTCACCGGTGGCAATACTATTGTAAGTTGTCCCACCATCTGCGGAATAATAAATATTGATAGCCACCGGAGAAGCGGGGTCGGTGGAGGCGGCAGACCAGGTAATGGCATAACTGGAACTTTCGGCGATAAGTTCTCCGCCGTTAGGAGCATTAACAGTGACCGTTGGCTTGACCCACCAGCCGGTAGAGGCAAGATTTAGGGAGACAATTTCTTGATCGCTAAAGTTGGCAAAAACAAATTTTACCGGGAACAAAATTATAAAAGCAATCAAAAATAATAATTTTTTCATTTGTTTTTTTTAAGTTTTTTGATAAGACGGAGGGTTTCGTTTTTAATCGTTAATATTTCCGAATAGATAATGATGACGGCGGGGATGATGACCAAGGCTAAAAGACCTTGTTGGGTTTTGGCAAAACTAACCGGATAGCCCAAATAAGGCAAAGAAAAAACTGTTTTGCCAATGATTTGACCCCCGGCCACTTTGGCACTATCGGTGGATTTATTGGCATCGCCCTTAGTGATAATGCCGTCTTCGCTGATAGCAAAAATACGATGGGTAGTGGCGATTTTGGGGTTATTAATTTCACGAAAAGTAATGACATCGCCAGCTTTGTAAAAAATTTCCGGTTTGACAATCACAACACTTCCTGTTTTTATTTCCGGCTCCATGGAGCCGGAAAGGACGACCATTAATTTGTAATTGCCGGGAATCTTAAGAGCGGAGGCGGCTGTGAGGCCGGCCACAGTCAGAAGAACAGCCAAAATCAGCCAATAAACCATTTTCCCCAATAAATTTATTTTCTTCATAGATTCACCAGGTTGCGCAAATATGTTTTTGTGCAACCAGTAAATCTACAAAGATTTATTGCGCAGCGGTCTGACCTAATTCGAACGTCATTCCCAAAGTGGAACTATCACTTTGAATTATATTTCCAGCAGTCGTTGGAATACCCCAATTCAAAGTAATATAGTTCGTTGCGCCAGCATTCAAGGCGATGCTTGAATCATAACCAGCGGTGGCTATACCACTTAGTAATCCGGTGTAGATTGGTGTATCCCCCCCGACGTCATAAATTGTGTTGTTATTGGCGTCGACAAAAAGATCGACGTTCATATTGGCACTTAAGTCTCCACCCCCTACTGAACCACATGTTGCGTCAGGAACAGCGGCTTCTGGTTCGTTACAATTATTGTCGTCATCAGATAATGTAATTGGCTGGACATCAAGAAAGCCGTTTACTGTCCCAACATTTTTTATAGTCCATGTTCCTGTTCCTGTATCTCCGGGAGCTTTGTTGGAAACTGTGAACTTTACGACGTTGGTGTTTCCACTATCGAGATTTAGATCAAGAGTTCCTGCCGAAAAGGTATTGCCAGTGCTAGTTTCCGTATCAGAAAAATAGGCGCGGGTGGCGCCGATAGCGACGGATCCTGCCAGAGCTAAAACTATTAAACTTAAAACTATTCTTTTCATCTTCACCTCCCTTCTAGATTAGATTTTTTATTGTTGGCCTAGAAAATTAAATTGCCAAGTGGTTGTTAAATTTTGGTAAGAACCGTCGACGTCGGAAGGCAGATAGACTTCGACGTCGCGAATCCCGGTCGTAGCTCCCAGGGGGGCGAGAGTGGTCCAAATAGTGTAATTGGATAAATCTTTTAAGTTGGTGTCCAAAAGGAGAGCACCGCGGACGTAACTTGGGGCATCATAAATTCTTAATCCTAATTTATTGTAGAGATACGAAAAGCCGGAGAGAAAAACAGAAGTGGCGCCAACACGGGAAATGGCGATAGTGCCGGAATTTTGGAAGGCGACAAATCTACTGACGGTTCCTCCGGGAGTTAGACCAGAAGCGGTAATGGGATCAGTGACGGATAGATAGCCGGCAACAAGATTTAGATTTAAAGATCCGGCGGTGGTGGAATTGCTGTTACTAGTTTCGGTATCGGAGAGGTAGGCTTGAGAGGAATTAACGGCGAAAACGGCAATTAAAGAAACTAAGATTAACGAGAGGATAATCCTCTTCACAACGGGGAGCTTATAATAGAAAAGACCTACTTGTCAATGATTAGTATTCCGGGGCGACAATTTTTAACTTATTTGGTCTTTTGCCATTGACCGGTATGTTTAAAGCATATCCTAGAGCGTTGGCAATGGCGCAACTGACACGAAGGCCGGTGAAACTGTCTCCCTTAGTGACAACTTCGATTTCGGAAATATTTTGCAGGGTTGCACCCTGCAATTTAAGTAACTGGGTGATCATTGGCAAAACCAGTTGACTTTTCCAAAGAGTGGATTCTTTGGTTAAAACTTGCGTACCAAGTTTTACCACTGCTTTTTTATTAGAGCTAGTATCAATAAATAATTTCATACACATTGAAAATAATTACGCCATGGCGAGAGTTTTGTCAATTAATGATTTGAGATTAGAAACCAAAGTATTTTTTGTATGGCCCATCGTTTTCTAGTCTAGAAACTTCTACGAATATTATTTCTTCACCAACACCAAAATATTCCCGCAAAAAGCTTATTTCATTCTCGCATGGATAAGGATAAAGATAAACACTCTCTTGCAAATTAAGAAATCCAAGCGCTTTAACTTTGGTACGAAACATATCCCTTCGGCTTTTTTTGAGACTGGAAATATCATAAATAATTATCCGCCATTTATTGTCCCATTTGGAAGGGGTGGGAATTTTCATTTGCTCAAATTTGTATTTTATTATTCTTTCGCGTCCTTCTTGAGTAATTTTTATAATCGTCTCCCCGCTTTTTTGACTTAGGCTAACTAATTTTTGTTTTTGAAGATATTTCAAATTTCTTCTTAGCTGCCAAAGATTATAAACACTATTTTGGGCTTCGTCTCGACGTTTAAGATAGCCCTTAAGTATTGGCAGAGCAATTCTTGCAACTCCCGGAGCAATTATTGTGGCACCAATTAGGGTGCCGGCACCCAAAAATAAAAGGAGATCTGAAGCCTTGATCTTTCTTGTCATCTTGATAAATGATGCGCCATGGCGAGAGTTTTGTCAATTGATGAGGAGGGAGCGGGTGGTTTCTGATAGAGTGGTGAAGCACACTTTGTAGTGCCTAATGGGTAAAATTTTTTCGATGATTTCCGGCCATTCGATAACGACGATATTTTTTTTATTTTCCCACATTTCTTCTAGGCCGATGACTTTAGCATCATCGAGACTGGTCAGACGGTAGAGATCGACGTGATAAAAGAAACTTTTAGGAAAATGATACTGGCGGGCGATGATGAAAGTGGGGCTGATGATTTTTTGTTTTATCCCCAGGCCTTTGGCAAGCCCTTGGGTAAAAGTAGTTTTGCCACTGCCAAGATCTCCGTAAAGACAAACTACACCACCGGTTTTTAATTTGCCGGCTAATTTTTCCCCCAGATTTTGAGTTTGGCGAAAAGTTCGGGTGATAATTTCCATAAAGCTATTATAGCTAATAATATTAGGGTCGCACCGGATATTATGAATATTTCAGAAAGATAAAAATTAGTTGGGGTAGCTTTCTTGAAAGAAACAGAAGGTGTGGAAAGAGGGGTTGGGGTGGCTAAATTAATTTGGGCCGAAACGGAAGTTGCAGCAAGGACGGCGGGTTTTGTGGCCGGAGGCGGCAGGGGCAAGATGACTGCTTTTGTTTCCGGCAAGAAAGTGATTTCTTTCATATCCGAAACCAGATAGGTATCGGTGTCTTTCTTTCGAATCCGTAATTGGATTTTATACTTACCATCGGGTTTGTCCTCGCCCAAGAAACCTTTTATTTCCCCGGCCCATTTGGCATTTTCGTCGGTTTTAATCAGGGGAAACTTGCTCCAGGTTTCACCATCGGATAAAAAGGCGCTGCCGTTTTTGGTTTGAAGCTTGGTGAGTTTCCCCTCCTCTGTTCCGGCTCTTAATTTTAAAAGATATTCGGTATTAATATCGAAATTGGATAACTCTAACTTAGTCGTCTTGAATTCTTTGGCCACATAGATTTTGTCTTCCAGCGCCCAGTCGATTTTGGGAGTGGGGGCGGGAGCCACCACTTGAGAATCTTGGCTGTTTTGGGAACTAGCCGCTACTTGGGAGAAACTTAAATTATCAACAAGGAGACTGTTGGCGGTTGAACCGCTTGCGGGAGTTAACACCACACGGGCTTTAACGGTTTTGGCAGTAGCCGGAGAAGTAACCTCAACCGCAACCTCTGAAAAGTTGTCACTGGTACCGGAGAGGGAATTCGAATCGTCAGTAGAGAGTTGTGATGTGGAGCCCTCGGCATACCAGGCAAGACGAAGGACAGCATTAAAACTTCCGGATACGCCCCTGAGAAAACCGGAAAAACGATAAGGAGTTGACGGGGAAACATTGCCAGTGACGTAAATATAGCGATAGGTGCTGGTGTTAACATTTAATAAAGCGGAGCGAGTGCCGGATTTCGTTTGACCAGAATCGCTTGACATGGTGACAGAGAAATTGCTGGCGGCAGATTTTTGCCAGCTAGCAGGGCCAGAACTATCCCAATCTTCAAAATCTAAATTGGAGAGAATATCATCAGCGAAAACGGGGAGAGCTATTGCTAATAAAAGGAAACCTGAGACTACTGATATAGCTAAAACCCTGACCGCTGGCATAAGCGTTTCTTGAAAAGGTTTTCGGTAAAACCGCCTTCGCGAATAAATTTTTGCTCGAGGGATGTGATTTGCTTTTTCAGAAGATATTGTTCTTGGCTTACTAGAGTATAGAGAAGATTGGATGCTTTTTCGGGGTTGTCAGGGAGATCGGGGATGTAAGGGTTGTCTGGATTTGGGGTTACGACCCTGATTCCCCTGAATTCCCTGATTTGCGGATCATCTTTCCCCCAGATAGTAAGATTTCTGTGGCGCAGGAAATCCAAAAAATCTTCACCTAGTTCCCCGTAAGATCCAAGAGAAATCCCCAAAAGATAAATATAATTTTTGAGGCTTTTTTCCAAGTATCCTTCGACAATATTTTGTTTTCCGGAACGGGCGGCTTGAACAACCTGCTCGACAGTTCTTTTGTATTTATAATCTGATAAAAATTTATCGCAGAATTTTACGGTCAGGTCGGAGATAACGACAGCAAGTTGATAGGTTAATAAATATTTGTAACCCGCGGCAGGAGCTGAGTTTTCCATGAC
>JBBTUQ010000085.1:0-4635 GCA_038063675.1 Patescibacteria group bacterium
GAAATAAAAAAACTCGAAGACGAAAAATCCATCTTCTTATCTCCCCTCACTCCCCCCACATCCCCCAATTCCCTCACTTCCAATTCCTATGACACCCGTAATATTATTTTGGAAATCCGCGGTGCTACCGGCGGCGACGAGGCTAAACTGTGGGGCGAAGATCTTTTAAATATGTACGCTAAATACGCTCAAAACCAGAGATGGAAAATTGCATCAGTTGGCCCAATGAGCATCAAAATAACCGGCCACGGGGTCTACAGCAAACTAAAATACGAATCGGGTGTTCATCGCGTCCAGCGGATCCCGGTCACCGAGTCTTCCGGAAGAGTTCACACTTCTACTGCGACCGTCGCTGTTCTTCCTGAATTAGAAGATGTGGATATTTTTTTGGATCCCGGTGACCTGGAATGGGATTTTTACCGCTCCGGCGGCCACGGCGGCCAAAATGTCAACAAAGTTTCCTCTGCTGTCAGGCTAACCCACAAACCCTCCGGTGTCGTTATCACCTGCCAGGACGAACGCGATCAAAGTAAAAACCGGGCCAAGGCCCTGGAAAAACTTCGCCAAATTCTTTGGGAAAAAGAACAGGACCGGCAAGCCACCGAACTTTCCGCTGATCGCCGGGCCCAAGTGGGCACCGGTATGCGCAACGAAAAAATCCGCACCTATAATTTTCTCCAGGACAGAGTAACAGATCATCGATTAGACAAAAATTTCCACAATATCGACAAAATCATGAAGGGAAATTTAGAAGAAATTATAGCTTCGCAAGAGCAGCTCTTGCGAGATCAGTTTATTTCAAAACCTCAATAGCCTTCTCTAATTGTAAGTCTTTATCCGGTTGGCTCTCATCGTTTTCTATTTTGACATCCGGCGTCAACCCTTCCCCGTTTATCCATTTTTCAGCTCCCCCGCTACCGGCGGGGTTTGGCAGTAGCCATTTGGAAATCGTCACGTGCAACCCCGACCCTCCGGGCAGATCCTCAGCCTCCTGGACACTCCCTTTGCCAAAAGACTTATCCCCCACCAACTGCCCCCGACCCCTGGCCTGAATCGCTCCGGCCACAATTTCCGAAGCGGATGCCGATCCTCCGTTTATCAATACCACCACTGGAATCTCCGTCAATTTACCCGCCCGCTCCACGTTATACGACTGGCTCGATCCGTCCCCATTAACCTGCTTAACAATAAGCCCCGACTTAATAAATTCGGAAGCAATATAAACCGCCCCCTTCAAATATCCCCCGGGATTGTTTCTCAAATCAAACACTATCCCCCTTATATTCCCTACCTCCCTTATTTTCCCTACCGCCTCATCCCACTCTGCATTGGTATCTTCCCCAAACCTAGACAATCTCAAATAAATAACATCATTTTCCATTTTTTTCCATTCAATAGATTTTATGGTTATCGTATCCCTCACGATTTTTAAATCCACCGCTTTTGTTTGACCTTCGTGGATAATTGTCAAAACTACCTCTGTTCCTTTTGGCCCGCGGATTTTCGCCACCGTCTCCGGCAATGTCCAGTTGGCCGTCTCTTTCCCGTCAACTTTTAGAATCCAATCCCCGGTTTTAATCCCCGCTTTTTCCGCCGGCATCCCCGAAATCGGCGCCACCACAATTATTCTTTTCTCTTTTATCCCCAACTGTGCCCCGATCCCTTCAAAACTGCCGTTTAACGATTCTTTGCTTTCCCGGTTTTCCTTCGGTGGCAAAAATATCGTGTACGGATCGCCGATCGCCGCCACCATCCCGGATATTGCCCCATAGACCATTTTCTGCGGATCTAATTTTTCTTTATCTACATACTGTTGGGCTACTCTTTCCCAAACTTTCCAAAAAAGATCAAAGTTTATATTTTTCTCTTTGGGCGGTTCTTTACTGGTAATCGTTATTTGCGGTTTACTATTGGCAATTTTAAAAGAAACATCTTCATGCCCTAACCGGTAACCCACTCCCCAGGAAAGCACCATCAAAGATAAAACCACCGCAAAAATTCGTAACGTCTTTAGTTTAATAGTCATGTGTCTATATTTTTTACTCCAAAACCTCCCAAAATTGCCACCGGAAATTCATCACCGCTTTTTAACAACTCACGGTAATCCCGGTAATTTATTCCGTAAGCCACCACCCCTTTCGCCCCCAGTACTTTGGCTTTTTCGATCATTTCTCGCAGCACTAACCCGTCCCATTTTATCACTTTTCCCTCGCAGGTTTCATCAAAATTATTTACCGTCTCAACGTCCGGTATTTCACCGCCAAAAACTAATACCGGTTTTAGATTCTTGCTTTCTGCCATTTTAAAAGCCGTTCCCGGCCGATTGTATCCACTGTCGGTTTAACCATCGGCCGCCCGCGGGTATCAATAACTAATCCTACTTTCCCTCCTTCAACCTCCGCCTCTTTCCAACCACTCTTAAGCTTTATTTTTATTTTACTGGTTGTTCCGGTTGCAAGTGACAAAATCAATATTTCATCCGGCCCGACAAGAATTTTTTGATTATCCATTCTTATTTCCGCGGGACCGGCTTCCCCCGCCGGGCAAACTACCGTCCCCAAGTCTCCGATTTTTACAATGCCTTCAGGTTGCGTTCCATCCAGTATTAATTCCATCGTCTCCTTATCATCCGCCCCTTTCAGATCCTTTGCCTCCCATTTTTTAAACGCCTTCTCCCACTCCTTATTTTCTTCCACTTTCACCCCAAGAAGCTTATTCCCCGCCCAATTTTCCAAAGCTATCGGATCGACGGGTTGACAAATCCAGCAGGCAATGTCTTCAAATTTAAAATCAATCACTGATATATTCTACTAGAAAATCCCCCACTTCACCACCCAGTTATCAGCGTCATTAATCCTCCAGGATCCTCGCAATGTGATGTATGTTTCAGTGTGCGATCGCACACAATAACATACACTCTATTTTTTGTCATTCTGGCCGCGTCCAGAATCTTTTTTTTGACAATAGCCTGTACCTATAGTATATATGGAAGAAAGGGTGCAGACGGTGACTTCGACTTGCCTATCTTTTTGATCGTTTCAACAATTTGGCGGGGAGAAATCTCCACCAGAATGACGGAAATTAAAATCCGGCCACAAACGGCAAGTATGCCAAATGTCTGGCTCTTTTGATCGCCACCGAAAGCCTTTTTTGGTGTTTATGGCAAAGCCCCGTCCGGTCTTTTCCCAAAACCTTCCCCCGCTCGGTAGTATATTTCTTTAAATTCTCCACATTCTTATAATCGGGGTTTTTATCGCCTTTACAAAACTCACAATTTCTCTTAACGGGCTTTCTCCTGATGACTCTTCTGTACGCCATATTTAAAAAGGTATGTCTTCGACTGGTACTTTTTCACTGGCGGATTCTTCTGGGGCTTCTTCTTTGGTTTTTTTTGTTGTTTTCTTTTCTGCCACCGGTTCTGCAACCACCGGCGCCGGTGTCCCCTCTCTCCTTGGCGAAAGCACCATCATGTCATCGATAACAATTTCCGTGATGGTGTGCGCCAGATTATCATTTCCTGTCCAGGACCTTGTTTGCAGCCTTCCTTCCACATAAACTTTGGCCCCTTTATAAAGAAGTTGGCTGCAAAGTTCAGCTAATTTGTTCCAAGCCACCAGCCGGTGAAACTCCACCTCTTCCCGTTTTTCTCCGGAATCAGTCGTCCACTGCCGATTTGTTGCCATTCCGATACTGGCCACCGCTGTTCCCTGCGGAGTGTATCTCAATTCAGGATCTCGTGTGAGGTTCCCGATTAACATGGCTTTATTTAGTGATCTGCTCGACATAAAAGATATCTGATTATTTTATTTGTCAGTTTTAATTTTTTATCTAAGTCCAAAACTTCCGCCGGATCCATGGATAATTCCCAATAAATATAATACCCTTCCGAATTTTTTGCAATCTCATAAGATAAAGTCTTTTTCTCCGGCTTAGTTTCTTCCAAAATTTTAGCCTTGGCTTTTTTTAACAGCTCCGCCACTGCTTCCAGCGCCTTCTCTGTCTCCCCGATCACTGTTAATTCGTAATTTCTCATACGCCTATCTTAAATTCTATCACATCACCATCATTAATTACATACTCTTTTCCTTCCAGTCTTACCTTCCCCAACTCTCTGGCTTTTTTCCACCCCCCACACTCCACAAAATCCTCAAATCCCACAATTTCTGCTTTAATAAAATTCTTTTCAAAATCTGTATGAATCACCCCGGCAGCCTGTGGAGCTTTTAACCCCGATCGAATAGTCCAGGCTCTCACTTCTTTAACACCGGCCGTCAAAAAAGAAATCAACCCCAACTTTTCATAACATTTATTTATCAGTTGATTGACCCCGGAATCTTTTATCCCCAAGCTCGCCAGATATTCTTTTTGTTCTGCCGCCGTTAGAACCGCCAAATCCGCCTCCAACTTCGCATCTATATATACCACATCCCCCAATCCCCCCAAATCCCCCACCCGTGTTACCGAATTAATATTCATAACGTATATCACCGGCTTCGCCGTCAGCAGTTGCCATTCTTTCCCCTCCTCCCCCGCAAGTTCTCCGGCATTTAATTTTTTTTCTAAATTTAAGTTTTTTGTTTTTGAATTTTCCATCGTCTGTAAATCCGCCAAGATAAGCTCCGTATTCACAATTTC
>JBBTUQ010000086.1:0-4098 GCA_038063675.1 Patescibacteria group bacterium
TGGATTCAAGACGTCAAAAACCGAGACTATGCCACCCTTGGCCAACCCAACTGGATGGCCGCCTATTTAGACATTTTAATTTTAATTGCCCTGTCATTTAAAAACAAAATTTCGTTGCTCTCCGTGCCGTTTTTTGCCGCCTTATTATTTACTAAATCCCGCTCCGGAATTCTCGGCCTAATTTTCGGTGGGGCAATTTTCTTCGCTATTCTTTTTATCAAAGAACGCGCCAAAATTTTTACTAACAAATTCTTAATTATTTCTGTCATATTAATTCTTTTCTCCTCATTTATCTTCAGTTCGCCTTTTACTCAAACCACTTCTAAAACCCAGTCACTAGAACCCAGTCCCTATATAGACATCGGCATTTCTCAATCTTCTGATATTCGAAAAATTGTCTGGGAAGGCGCGGTCAAAGTCTGGCAACGTTATCCCCTTTTTGGTTCCGGTGTGGAAACATTTGCCTTTGCCTATTATAAAGACCGCCCCGTCGCCCACAACATGGTTTCCGAGTGGGATTTTCTCTACAACAAAGCCCATAACGAATACCTCAACTTGCTAGCAACTACGGGGTCAGTCGGGTTCCTCGCCTATCTTGGCGTCATACTAACTTTTGTGATTTGGTCAATTTACAATTTACAATTTACAATTTTCAATAAATTTCCAATTGCCTTGTTTACCGCTTGGATCAGTATTCTCGTCACCAATTTTTTCGGTTTTTCCGTCGTCATCATTGGCCTTTATTTTTTTCTAATTCCTGCTTTTTGCGCGATTTTAAAAGATGACTAAATATATTTTTATTAGTTTAATTATTTTAACTGCTGTTTATCTGGAATTCGGCCTATTAAATATTTGGTCCGCTGATGTTGACTATGCTTTGGGCCAAAACCTGCAAAAAGCCAATCAGCCGGTTCAGGCCTTTCAGACCATGCAACAAGCCATCCAAAAACTCCCTGGCGAGCCTCTTTTCCATGATGAACAATCCCAAATTGCCTCTCTTCTTTCCGTGGCCGCCAAAAATCAAAAAGAAGCCACTCTAAGTTCCCAGCTTACCCAAATTGCCATTCAGGAAAGTAATCTTGCCGTTTCGTCTTCACCCAACAATGTGACTTTTTGGAAATCCCGAACCAAAATTTTCTACACCCTGGCTCAAGATGACGCTTCTTATCTGACATTTGCTCTTGATGCTATAAACCGCGCCGTTGATCTTGCTCCCACTGATGCCAAAGTGAATTATTTCCAGGGAGTTTTGACCTCGGCTTTTAACCAAACAGATAACGCCATAAAAATTCTGGAAAAAACTATTGCCCTAAAACCTAATTACCGTGACGCCTACTTCCAATTAGCAAAACTCTATCTCCAAAAAAATGATAAACCCAAAGCCAAAGAAACCGCCGATTTTATCCTCCGTCACATCGGCCCGGATGATGAAGCCCAAAAATGGCTGGAGGAAAATAAATTATGAGCAATCTCGAGTGGCTAATTACTTTTTTCGGTATTCCCCTGCTTATTTTTATACTCTTAAAGCCCATTATTTTTTTCAAACATAGGAAAATTTTCTTTACACTTAAAAATCATTATCAAAACAAATATTTTCTCATTCATAGTCTGGTTCATTGGTGGAGACATTGCCTATCGCCAAAACCTCCGCTTCCGCGATATTTTCTTTAAGAAAGAATAGGGCCTCTGATATTGATATAATAAAAACATGTATTCTATTATCCAGTCTCCCAACGAAGTTTTGCGAAAACCTACCCAACCAGTAGATGTCACCCTGCCGGAGTTGCCAAAAATTATCGAAGAAATGGTCTTAACTCTCCGTCTGCAAAAAAATCCCCAAGGCGTGGGATTAGCCGCCAACCAAGTGGGACTTCCCCATAGTCTTTTTGTTGCTCGCTTTAGCGCCTCCAGTAAGGAACCCATCCATGTCTTTATCAATCCGGAAATTATCGATCACAGCCGAGAATTCCAAAAAATTACCAAAAAATCCTCCCTGGAGGGCTGCCTTTCTTTACCCAAATACTACGGCCCAGTTAAACGTTACAAATGGGTAAAATTAAAATACCAAAGTATCGAAGAAGGATTTGAAAATTGTAAATTGAAAATTGAAAATTTCAGTGGTTTTCCCGCTGTCGTCATCCAACACGAAATGGACCATCTAAATGGTAAGATATTTGTAGAGAAGATTTTGGAACAAAAAGGCAAACTCTATAAAATAACAAACAAACCTGCCCGCTGGGAAGAAATCGAACTTTAAAAAACTAGCTTCGCAAGAGCAGCTCTTGCGAACGTGAATTTTTTCATTTACACTTGAAGAAATATGCCGGCAAGAAATTCACTCAAAATTCAACTCCCAAATACTTTTTATCATGTTTACAATCGCGGCGTAGAAAAACGAAAGATTTTCTTAGATAAACAGGACTATTCGGTTTTTCTTTCTTATTTAAAAACCTATCTTGAACCTAAAGACGAAAAAGAACTGTTAAAAATTTTTGCTTCTCCCCAATCGTCCTGGAAAGAAAAAGATCACGCTGATAAAGAATTACGTTTAAAAAATTACTTCAGACAATTAGAATTAGTATGTTACGCTCTTATGCCAAATCATTTTCATTTTCTAATAAGGCAAATCGATCCCTCGTTAAATTTTTTCATGAGTTCTCTCGGAACAAGATACGGAATGTATTTCAACAAAAAATACAAACGCGACGGCAGCCTTTTCCAGGATGTGTATAAAGCGGTGTCCGTTGAATCCGAAGAACAACTTTTGCATCTGTCTCGCTATATTCACTTAAATCCAAAATCTAGGCCTCTCCCCTCTTCCTTGCCTGATTATCTTGGAGAAAGAAATACTGGTTGGATAAAAAAGTATCACATTCTTGACTATTTTTCAAAAACAAATCCTGAAAATAGTTACGCAAATTTTCTCAGCATGTCCAAAAATGATAGCTTTATTGCTAAGTTAATGCTTGATGAAAATTAGCTTCGCAGGAGCTGCTCTTGCGAGATCAATTTATTCAATTTATGAAAATTTGCGCCATTGTTTTAAATTATAATCTTCCCGCGGATACGATTTCTGTCGTCGCCGATTTAAAAAAACAGGTCCTCCCAAAAAACTGGAAACTGGAAATTATAGTTGTTGACAACGCCTCAACGGATAATTCCATTGAAAAAATCCGTTTGGCCTATCCGGAAATTATCCTTCTTCCTCAACCCCAAAATCTTGGTGTTGCCGGCGGTTACAACGCCGGTCTAAAATATGCCTTAAAAAGAAACGCCGATTTTTTTATTACCCTGAATAACGATTTAATCATTAACCAAAAAGATTGTCTTGAAATCCTCGTTACGACTTTAAAAAATAATAAAAAATCCGGGGCCGTTGTCCCCATGATTTATTTTGCCAAGGGTTTTGAATATCACGGCCTTCGCTACCACCAAGCCGAACTTGGTAAAGTTATTTGGTATGCCGGCGGCATCATCGATTGGAATAATATCCTGTTATCCCATCGGGGCGTTGATAAAACCAATTCCCGCGCCTACCAAAAAATCGAAGATACCGACTTTATCACCGGGGCTTTCATGGTTTTTAAAAAAGAGATCCTAAAAAAAGTTGGCCTTTTTGACGAAAAATATTATCTTTATTTAGAAGACGCCGACCTCTCTCAAAGAATAAAACGCGCCGGTTACCGTCTCCTTTTTGTCCCCCAAGCTAAAATTTCTCACAAGGTCTCTCAAACCTCCGGCAACAAAATCGGCGGGGAATTAAATGATTATTACATCACCAGAAATCGCCTTTTATTCGGTCTAAAATACGCCGGACTTCGAACCAAAATCGCCCTTCTCCGCGAGGCTCTTAGATTACTTTCTTCCGGCCGCTCCTACCAGAAAGAAGCTGTCAAAGATTTTTTCTTATTAAAATTCGGCAGGAAAAATACTTTATGAACGTCGACTTTTTTGGGACTTCAAAATATAGTTTTCCGGTTTTAGAAGCATTAAAACCGCAACTAAAACTTATTGTTGTTATGCCGGACAAACCAGTGGGGAGAAAACAAATATTGACTCCCTGTGCCACCAAAACCTGGGCCATCGAAAATGACGTAC
>JBBTUQ010000087.1:0-4509 GCA_038063675.1 Patescibacteria group bacterium
CTCGCTTTTTTTGGCACGCTGGCAACGATGGCGATTCTTGGTTTTAAATCCTTAGGTGGTATCAAAGATTCTTTTCTCTATTCCTTAACGGCCGGTTTTATCGGCGCTATCATCGGTCTTTTGGTCAACGCCAGCTACATCGATATTTTTGAAGCCAGCAAAGTGGCCTATGTTTTTTGGGGTGTTGCCGGCTTAACCATGGGCAGTCTCTATTTGATGCGCGATAAAATACGAAAAGATTACGAACCCCTAAAACTAATCATCCCCTGGAAAGAGTTCTTTACAAAAATTAAAAAATTCGTCATTTCCGATTTCTTTTGGCTAAGTCTCGTCATTATTTTGGCCGTAAGCCTGCGTTTTTATAAAATTGATTCTCCCGTTGCTGATTGGCATTCCTGGCGCCAGGCCGATACTTCTGCCGTCACCAGAAACTTCATAAAAAACGACCGTATCGATATTCTTTATCCCACTTATGACGATCTTTCGTCTGTGGCATCGGGGAAACTCAATCTTAAGGGTCTTCGTATGGTCGAATTTCCCCTTTACAACGCCGCCACGGTTTTTATGCGTCTTGTTTTTCCGGAATTTAGTACCGAGTCAGCAGGGAGAGCCACGAGCACTCTGGCATCAGTCCTTACCATTATCTTCATATTTTTACTTTGCCGAAAAATCCTCTCTCGAAGAATTGCTTACTTTTCTGCTCTTGCCTATGCCCTACTCCCTTATAGTATTTTCTATGGGAGAACCATCTTGCCGGATCCTTCAATGACCGCCATGGCTATGGGTGCCAATTGGTTTGCCCTAAAATACACTGAAACCCCCAAAAAAAGATTCTTTATATTTAGTCTCGTTCTTGCCATCTGCGCCCTTTTAATAAAACCGTTTGCCGTCTTTTTGCTTACTCCGATCCTTTATTTCTGGTTCGTCAATTTCAAATTAAATTGGCGCAAGTATTTAATTTTATTGTGTTACTGCTTTATTGCCTTATTGCCTTTATTAGCCTGGCGCTTATGGATTTCTCAATTTCCCGAAGGCATCCCCGCCAATTCCTGGCTATTAAATGGGGATAATATTCGTTTTAAAGGCGCTTTCTGGTTCTGGTTGTTTGCTGATAGAATTGGTCGCCTAATTCTTGGCTATTGGGGCCTAATTCTATTAGGTTTTGGCTTAATTCGCAGAACAGAAGGCAAGTATCGCCATTTCCCCTTTTTGTTTCTTGTTTCTTGTATCTTGTATCTTTTTGTATTTGCCACCGGTAACGTCCGCCATGACTATTACCAGATCCTGATTATCCCCTCCCTAACCATATTTGTAGGTTTGGGAATCGATTATCTTATTTCTCTAAATTGGCGTAGTAGGCTATTAGCTCTAGTCTGTTGTCTGTTTATGCTTGGCTTTGGCTGGTATTTTGTTCGTGATCTCTATAACATTAATCACCCGGAAATTGTCGCCGCGGGCACTGCCGTTGACAAGATTGCCCCACCTCGTGCCCTAGTCATCGCCCCGTATATGGGGGACACGGCATTCTTATACCAAACCAATCGGTCCGGCTGGCCGATCATGGAGGGGACTATTGATGAGATGATAAAAAGAGGTGCCGATTTTTATGTTAATACCAAAATTGAAAATCTGGAAAAACAAATGCTTGCCAATTCGGAAACTCCGGAATATATCAAAGCTCACCTTAAAGAGCCCCGAAAGAAATATATTCTTCATGCCTACACGGATCAATACATCATTTTCGAAATCCGCAAATGAAAATCCTAATGCTCACCCTCTACCTGCCTTACCCGCCTAATTCCGGCGGTCAGATCAGGTCTTATAACCTAATAAAGCATCTCTCAAAAAAACACGAAATCACTCTGGTCTCTTTTATCAAAAAGGGGGAAGAAAAATATGCTTCAGAAATGAAGAAATATTGCAAAGAAGTAATTTTCTTTTATCGTTCAGAAAAACCATTTAATTTCCGGAACATCTTGCGAACAGGTTTTAGTTTTTATCCGTTTTTAGTCATGCGAAATCTGTCAAGTGAAGCACAGATATTTCTTGCCGAAAAATTAAAACAAGAAAAATTTGACGTAATTCATGTGGAAACTTTTTACCTTCGACCCCACATCCCAGCGAATACTTCTGTTCCTGTTGTTCTTGTCGATCAGACAATTGAGTACGCCGTTTACCAACATTACGTCCAGAACCTTAAATGGTGGTTTTTAAAACCGTTTTTTTATATTGATGTGATAAAACTTAAATATTGGGAAACAAGATTTTGGAAGGAAGCTAAAAAGGTCATCGCTGTTTCCGAAGCCGACAAAAAAACCATGCAAAAATCTGTCCCGGGTCTTAATGTCGATATTATTCCTAACGCCCCCGGCGATGATCTTGCCAACCTTTATAACGTCGAAAAAAAACTGACGGTAAAAAATCCGTTAATTTTTTATCAAAGCAATTTTCTGTGGATGCAAAATGTCGAAGGGGCAGTGTTTCTTGCTAAAAAAGTTTTTCCCTTGATTAAAAAAGTCTACCCAGCTGCAAGGTGTCGAATAATTGGTCAAAATGCCAGAACAAACGCCCATATGAAGGTTAATGAACTTGAAAGCGAGGGAGTAGAAGTTATTGAACAAGACAAATCTGATGTTAAAGCGGTAATAAAATCTTATGACGAAGGGACAATTTTTGTTGCTCCGCTTCATGGACCCGGGGGAACGCGACTTAAGATTTTGGGAGCCATGTCAGCAGGCGTTCCGGTGGTTACGACCGGAATCGGGGCAAGCGGTTTGGAAATCACTGACGGTCAGGATATTTTAATTGGAGAAACACCGAAAGAGATTGCGGATCTTGTTTTAAAATTAATTAAAGATAAAAAATTATTTAAAAAAATTGTGGAAAATGCCAAAAGTCTTATCAGAGAAAAATATGATTGGAAGGTCATAGCCGAGGATTTAGGCAAAATATATGAAAACGCCAAAGCTTAGTATTATTATTTTAAACTTTAACACCCGTGATTTCTTGCGGCAGTGTCTTAAATCCATTAATTATTCGTGCCAGATTATCGTCGTTGATAATAATTCATCAGATGGATCGGTAGAAATGGTTAAAAAAGAATTTCCCAAAATTGCGGTCTTGGCTCGTAATGTCAATGACGGCTATGTTAAGGGTAATAACGCCGCGCGAAAACTGGCCAATGGGAAATATATTTTATTTTTAAATTCGGACACAAAATTATTTCCTGATACCCTGAAAACCATGATTGATTTTATGGATTCTGACAAAACCATCGGCATTTCTACTTGTTTAACGGAACTGCCAAACGGCAAATTATATTATGCTTGTCATCGGGGCTTTCCGACCCCCTTAAACTCATTATTATATTTTCTGGGGTTACCATCGAACTACAATGGCGCTTTCTGGCCGCTGGACAAAATTCATGAAATAGATGCTTGTTCAGGGACTTTTCTATTGATCAGGAAAAATTTATTAAATAAAATTGGTTGGTTTGACGAAGATTATTTTGCCTACGGCGAAGATTTGGAAATGTGCTATCGGGTCAAAGAATTGGGGTATAAAGTCATGTTTAATCCGACTGTCAAATTAATTCACTATTGGAGGGCAAGCACTTCCAGCGCTGATCAAAAAACTCAAGCAACTTGGAACAAAGCCCGCTACGACGCCATGAAAATATTCTACGATAAACATTATTATCAAAAATATTCTGAATTATTTAGGTTATTAGTTTTTTTGGGAATCGATTTAGCCAAAAGATTAAGAAAGGGAAAAGATTAATGAGAATTGGAATTGATGCCAGGCTATGGAACGAAACGGGAGTTGGTCGGTATATTCGGATGCTTTTTAAATATCTACCGAAAGATCAAGAGCTTGTTTGGTTCTTTGGTCAAAAAGAATTTCAAACCATTGAAATGCCGAAAAACTGGAAAAAAGTCCGTTGTGACACTCACTGGCACACCCTGGCAGAACAGCTAGTTTTACCATTTATTTTTTTGAGAGAAAATCTTGACCTTCTGCACTTTCCGTATTTTACTTTTCCGATTCTTTATCCCAAAAAATTCGTTATTACTATTCATGACCTGATTTATGATCACTATAAAACAGGGAAAGGGTCAACGCTCCCCTTACCGTTCTTTTGGATAAAAAAACTTGGATATATTTTGGTAAATATCGTTTCCATCCGTAGGGCCCAAGCTATTTTCACATTGTCAAATGATGCCAAAAACGAAATTGTGACCCACTATAAGGCAAACCCCAACAAAGTTCACGCAATTTACGAATCCGGAGTTTTAGAAGATATTTCTCAGCCGGGATCGGCACTCACTAAGAAACCGTATCTTCTTTATGTTGGCAATGCTCATCCACACAAGAACGTAGAAAACCTAATTAAAGCCGTCGAAATTCTAAAAAAAAAGCTTGTCTTGGTTGGTAGCGATAAGTTTTTTTATTCGCGCCTCCCAAAATCAAAATATGTGGAAATAGTAGGACAGGTACCAAATAGTCAGA
>JBBTUQ010000088.1:0-2352 GCA_038063675.1 Patescibacteria group bacterium
AGTGGGGGCGGGGGTGGCGATGAATTTATTGTTGGCCATTTTTATTTTTTATGTTTTTCTTTTTTTATCAAATTTTAAAGTTTTAGTCCCAAAATTGGCGGATTATAAATTTATAAGCCCGACAAAAACGACCATTATCATTTCATATGTTCAGGATCCCTCGCCGGCCAGCGCGGCCAAACTTGTTCCGGGAGATGTGCTGTTGCAGGCGGATGGAAAAAGTTTTGAAAAAATTTCCGATTTTCAAAAATATACAAGAGAAAGGGCGAGCCAAGGATTAAATCTTAATTTAAAAATTACGGATTTTTTATTGGAGGAGGCGAAAATGGCTACGGTGGCTCCGCGGAAAAATCCGCCGGAGGGACAGGGGCCTTTGGGGGTAGGAATAGGTGAGGCAATAATCGTGAATTATCCGACTTTCGGGTGGAAGATGGTATCCGGGGTGGCGTTTTCGGCGGATATGACAGCTTACAATGTGGTGACTCTCAAGAGTTTTATCTCCTCCGCGGCGAAAACGGGGAACGCGGAGCCGTTGCGGGATGCAGTGGCCGGACCGGTGGGAATGGTTTCCATAATTGGCGGGATTTTGGGATTGCCGGGGAAAGCCATGATTCTTTCGCTTTTAAATATCACCGCTTTAATTTCTTTATCTTTAATGTTTATGAATATTTTGCCGATTCCGGCGGTGGATGGGGGACGGATGGTATTTTTGCTAATTGAGGCTATAACCCAAAAAAAGCTCCCGGCAAAGTATGAAAATTTTGTCAACCAGGCAGGTTTTATGTTGCTTTTAGGACTGATGGTGGTGATAATGTTTAATGATATTTCCAAAATTGTTGCTCCCTGGTTGCTTAAAAAATAGCCCTTGACAAATAATATGAAAACGATATAATTCCGTTATAAATATATGAATACCACAATACTACAAGTACCCATGGAAAAGAATTTTAAACTTTCTGTCCAAAAAGCGGCTGAGGAGACCGGTTTTTCTTCCCTGCAGGATTTTATCAGATTTGTGTTGACGCAATTTCTAAACAAGAAATATACTGTTTCTGTTATTAATCAGGAGCCCGATGAAGTTTTGACTCCTGCCCAGGAAAAGGTTTTAACCAAAAAATATAATCAGGCTATGAAAGAAATGAAAGAGGGGAAGGGTAAAACATATACGAATGTTGATGACATGATGAGAGATTTACGGAATGGAATTTAGGAAAAGCTCAGTCTTTGATAAAAGTTTTGGGAAAAGGATCTTGGGTCATGCTTCGCTGGAAAAGAAATTTAAGGAGAGAGCCTCTTTGTTTTTGTTGGACCGAACAAATCCTGTTTTGAAAGACCACAAACTTTCTGGGAAGAAAGAAGGGCTAAGAGCCTTTTCTATTACCGGAGATATTCGGATTATTTATACACGTGTGACTGAAAATTTGGCTTTGTTTTTGGATATTGGTTCGCATAATCAGGTATATAAGTGATAAAATTGAGGAATGAGACAGAGTCAGCTTTTTCCAAAAACCAAGAAGCAGGAGCCGAGGAATGCAGTGGCGGTAAATCATAAGCTTTTGGTCAGGGCGGGGTTTATTGACCAACTGATGGCAGGAAGTTGGACGCTGTTGCCTTTGGGGTGGCGAGTAGTGTCAAAAATAAATCAGATTATTCGGGAAGAAATGAACGCCATTGGCGGGCAAGAAATGCTGATGCCGCTACTTCACCCAAAGAATATTTGGCAGGAAACAGGGCGATGGGAAAGCGCTAAAGAGGTGATGTACCAAATGGATAATTTTTGTCTGGCTTTTACCCACGAAGAAATTGTTTTGGATTTGGTTCGCAAGCATATTCAATCTTATGCGGATCTGCCAATAAAAATTTATCATTTTTCCACAAAATTTAGAAATGAAATAAGAATAACAGGCGGAATTCTTCGAGGACGGGAATTTTTGATGAAGGATTTGTACAGTCTTCACGCTTCAGAAAAAGATTTGCTGGATTTCTACGAAAGGTGTAAGGAAGCCTATTTAAAAATATTTAAAAGAATTGGGTTAGATGTGGTGGTAGTGGAGGCTTCAGGCGGGGTTTTTACTACAAATAGAACTCACGAATTTCAAGTGGTTTGTGACGCCGGAGAGGACACGATTTTTTATGATCCGAAAACGAAGTTAGGATTTAATAAGGAAATTATCGGAGACAAAACGAAAAATTTAGTTGAGGCAAGAGCAGTAGAGGTGGGGAATATTTTTCCTTTCGGGACATATTACAGCGAAAAAATGGACGTTAATTTTACCGACGAGGATGGGACTAAAAAGCCGGTTTGGTTTGGAAGTTACGGGATTGGACAAACACGGGTTATGGGGACGGTGG
>JBBTUQ010000089.1:0-4142 GCA_038063675.1 Patescibacteria group bacterium
GTTACTTGCAGTCTTTTAATTTCCTCCCACCTGACTTTTAAAAGCTCTACTTGAACTAAATCTTCAAAGGCTTTCAATATCGAAGAAATTGTAATTCTTAGCCGCCGAGAGTCCGGGAGCCAGGCACAGAATTGTGCCCCCCAGTCTTGTGGCCGTCAGTTTTTTATGAAATTCTATTATGCTTATATTCTCCAAAATTCTTTAAAAAATTTTATTTATATTGGTTATTCAGAAGATTTAAAACAAAGATTGACCTCTCATAATAATGGTGAAAACAAATCCACTAAACCATATATTCCATTGGAATTGATCCATTATGAAGCATATAGAAATATGAATGTAATCGTGGCAAAACAACCTTGAAAACAATGCTAAAAGAGTTTATGTTACAGTTAAAAGGTGGTTAGAATCATCGTAATTTTAATTGTTTTCTCTTCTTTTCTTCTAAATATTTACTTTCTGGGGGATAAAATGAAGACGCAAGCTAAAAGTTACTACACGGTTACCAAAGTTATCGACGGCGATAGTTTTTTTGTTGACACCGGAGCCGAAGTTCGCATATTGGGGATAAACGCTCCGGAAATTGGCAGGTGCGGATCACAGGAGGCGAAAGAATTGCTTTCAAAATTAATTTTTAACAAAAAAGTAAAGGTTTCTCCCACCGCTAGTGACTCCTTCCACCGACTGGTAGCCGACGTTTATTTGGACAATCAATCCGTAAATAATCAAATGGTTGCCTCCGGCTGGGCGGCGTATGACAGCTCCGATTCACAAAACGCCAAAGAAATGCAGACAAGCGGCGAAAACGCCAGAAAAAATAAAATTGGGATTTTTAGCGAAAAATGCTCCCAGACAATACCCCCAAGCCCAAATTGCAAGATAAAAGGAAACGTTAATGATACCGATGGGAATAAATTGTATTATCCGCCGAATTGCGGCACGAGATACGATAATATTACTGTTGACCTTTTCCGCGGCGACCAGTGGTTTTGCAGTGAAAAAGAGGCCCAAGAGGCCGGTTTTGCCAAAACCAAAGTGTGTCCATGAATAAAGGAGGTACCAACGCCATTAACAAGAGGTGGTCTTGGGATAACTTCTTAGGAGGGCCGTGGAGAACGGATGTTTGCCTCCATGATTAGTTCACTCTCTTTTGGCAACGAATACGGCCTAATGTTATACTAGACAGGTGAAACAGGCAATGAAGTTTTGGCGGACGTGGAAATACAAGAATATTACTTTTGTCATCCTGGGAATCGTTCTTGCTCTGGGACTTTCCCGTTGGGAAACCTTTCATGGTTTTTTGCTCCACCTGGGTGGTTTTGGCTATTTAAGCGCTGTCATCGCCGGATCCCTTTTTGTCTCTACTTTTACCATTGCCGCCGGGGCGGTTATTTTATTTTTTCTGGCCGAGACCCTGCCTGCCTGGCAGATTGGAATTTTAGCAGGAATAGGAGCGGTTCTGACCGACCTGACCATTTTTCGCTTTGTTAAAAGCGGTTTGGCCCAGGAAGTAGAACGGCTTTATAATGAGTTTGGTGGTCGTCACTGGCGGCACTTGTTTCACAGTAAATATTTCAGTTGGATGCTCCCGGTTGCCGGGGCTCTGATTATTGCTTCTCCCTTGCCTGATGAGTTGGGCGTCAGTCTTTTAGGTCTTTCGAAAATGTCTGCCTGGCAGTTCGTCGCGATTTCTTTTATTCTTAATTTTATCGGCATCTTTCTGATTATTTCCGCCGGGACTCTTGTTAGATAATAGATGGAAACAGTGAAACCTCTGGGCCTTAAACCGCTACCGCCGCCGCTTTCTTTCCGCACCCTTCTGGGGCCGAGTTTTATTCTTTTGGGACTGGGGTTGGGGAGCGGAGAGTTGATTCTCTGGCCCTATTTAGTTGCTCATTGGGGTTTAGGAGTCATCTGGGGAGCGGTTTTGGGAATCACTTTTCAGTTCTTTATTAATATGGAAATTGAACGTTACGCTCTCGTCACCGGCGAAAGCGTCTTCGTCGGACTGGCCAGAAAATTGGGAAGAATCGTCCCCGTTTGGTTCTTTTTCTCCACTTTAATTCCTTGGGTTTGGCCGGGGATTATCGCCGTTTCCGGGAAAATTTTCGGGAGCATTTTAGGAATAACCGAGACCGCTTATTTGTCAGCCGTTCTCTTGCTCATCATCGGCACTATTCTGACTTTGGGACCGGTGCTGTATAAAACCGTAGAAAAACTGCAGATGGTTTTAATTGCTCTGGGAGTACCGTTTGTTTTGGGCTTAACTTTGTTTCTGGCCAAACCTGCCGATTGGCAGGCGTTGTTTGCCGGAGTGTTGGGGCAGGGCAATGGTTATACTTTCTTACCTGCCGGGATGGCTTTAGCCGGTTTTCTGGCCGCTTTCGCCTATGCCGGTGCAGGGGGAAATTTAAACCTTGCTCAAGCGTTTTACATAAAAGAAAAAGGCTACGGGATGGGAAAATACGCCGGGAGAATAACCAGTCTTTTAACCGGAAAAACAGAGGAAATTACTCTGGAAGGCAATACTTTTACCGTTGACGATGACAGCCGGCAGATATTCCGTCGCTGGTGGCGGCTGATTAATCTGGAGCATTTCTGCGTTTTTGTCGTCACGGGTTTGGCGACTATCTTATTATTGGCTCTGCTTTCTTACGTCACCGTTTATGGTCAGCAATTGCCCGCCGGAGTAGATTTCGTGATCAGAGAAGGATTGATTATCGGACAACGCACCGTCCCGGTTATCGGCACGGTGTTTTTGCTGGCCGTAGCCGTGATGCTTTTTGCCACCCAACTGACGATTTTGGATGCCACCAGCCGGATAATGGCCGAGAATATAGCCATCCTTTTTCATAAACATTTTCCTCTCAAAAATCTGTCGGGGTATTTTTACGCGGTTTTATGGACGCAAATTCTGGCCGGGGCGGCAATTTTATTTTTTAAATTGGCCGAGCCGCTGACGTTGTTGACTCTCGGGGCAATTCTTAACGCGGGCAGTATGACCATTTATATTCCTCTGGTGGTCTGGCTTAATATAACCGGACTGCATAACCACCTGCGTCCGTCCTGGTGGCGGTTGGCAGCCATCGCCGCCGCTTTTCTCTTCTTCGCCGGCTTTACCGTTTTTGTCATTGGCGACAAATTGCTCTAAATAATAAATCGGAGGATGTTACGAGTGGATAGCGGCTTCCTTAATAGCCTAAGGCCACATAGTGGCGGCTTTGGAAATGGACGGGTAAGCTGAAGTCAATGTCTCTATCATTTTCTGCCTACCGTCTTTAGGGTTTGGGGATTCATAGGTGTTAGCCAGCTGCAGGTATTGATTGGCCAAATCTGGATTGCCTTTTTTTTGAAAATACCGGTAAAGCGCGGCGGCGGTCGGCGTATCAGACGAATAAGTAAAAAGCTGTAGATCACCGTTGGCCTTTAAAAATTCTATAGTTTTTTGCATGTTTGCCGGAGCTTCCCGGGCGTTTTTCTTGTTTTCGGCATAAATTTCTCCCTCCGTTTTCCGGTTGCCTGTTTTCATAAACCAGAAAAGCTGGTGTTCTCCTGTCCAAACCTGACGGAATTTGTCGTAGGAAACGAGCCGCGCTTCATACCTGTCAGGCGGTTCAAGAAAATATTTTTTCCCCGGAGCGTATTTTTCTGACGGAGGAGAAACATTAATCCAGACACCGTTTTGGTCGTAACCGGTAACAGAAACAAAGGCTCCCCCGGAAATATTTTCGAAAGGATCATTGCTGATACCAATAATCGGCACAATCCCGGCGCTAAGCAATTTTTTCATAAAAACAAACTCTTCGTCGGTATTTTTAAAATAAATAAAGTTTTGGGGATCAATATCAGGGAAAATGTTTTGGGGCGGGTGGATCGGGCTGGTGGCTCCCCGGAAAGGAGTATAGCCTAAATTTACAAAGGCGTGGATCATGCTTAAGCCCGGTCCGTAACGTTGGTTTCGGTCTCTGGCCGCCATAAAAAGGGTGGGGTGGTCATAGAGAATAAATTTATCCAGATCAATATCCGGTTCCAGATAGTTGGCCAGCCCAGAGGCGGCTTCCAACCAGCAAAAACCCCCACCCCCGGAGATAAGATAACTTTTAACCGGCAGTTTTACCTGCGAAGCGGGATTTGGGGGCAGT
>JBBTUQ010000090.1:0-2124 GCA_038063675.1 Patescibacteria group bacterium
CTGGATGGTGAAAAGATAAACAAAATGGAGGTAATTAAGTATTGGGACAGAATAAAAAGTCAGTTGGATCCTGCGCGCAGAAACTACCTTAATTTTCTTTTATGGGGAAATCAATTTTAGATGATTTTCAAAAAGAAGCTCTGGTTGTTTTTTGCGAAACAACTTTAGCGAAAAAATTTTATCTAGCCGGGGGGACTGCTTTATCAGAATTTTATTTTCATCATCGAAAATCTGAAGATTTAGACTTTTTTACCGAAGAAGAATTGGATATTAAGGAATTAGAGCGTTTTGTAAATCTGATTGGGAAAAAGATTCCTCTGGAAAAAGTTGAATATCAACATGGATTTGGGCTTTATGCGTATTTCTTCTACCCAAAAGACGAAGATACTAAGCACAAAATTGATTTTGGGCAATACCCATTTCCTTTAATAGAAAAGCCTAAACAAATAGCCGGCTTACAGGTGGAAACTCTTTATGATATTGCCGTAGATAAAGCGCATACGATTTCTGTCCGGCCCCGGCTACGTGATTTTATAGATTTATACTTTATATTCCAAGAGAAGAAAGAATGGAACCTAAGGGATCTTCTTAAAAGAGCATTTGAAAAATTTGGAATAAAAGTTGACCCACTGCAATTGGGGGAGAATTTGTTTAAAGTTAAGAGTCTGGAGGATATGCCAGTCATGATTAGAAAATTTGACAGACAAGCCATGGAAAAATGTTTTTTGACAGAGGCCAAAAAACTAGAAAAAGGAATTTGGGCCTATGATAAAATTATACAGAAATGATTAAAATCGTTCCTTTCGAAGAAAAATATCTTGACGAAAATGCCAAGCTATTTGCCGAAAGCTACTCGGACAAAGACGGGCAGTGGGGCATGGAACAGTCAAAAAAACGCGTTTGGGAAAACGTTAATAGTTTTCCAGAGTGTTGTCTTGTCGCCCTTGATGAAAATAATAATTTTATTGGGGGAATATTGTGCCAGAAATATGTTAACTATGACGGCCCCAGCCTCTATATAGACAGTGTTCATGTCGTTAAGGGCCTCCGTCAACAGGGAATCGGGAAGACTTTGATAAAAGAGGCGTTTAAAAAAGCCCAAGACCTAGGAGTAAAAAGTGTGTTTATGTATGTCGACTCAACTAACGAGTTTCCGGGGAATTGGTATTCCAGGATGAATTTTGCGAAAACGAAATGGGTGGCTTACGCGGCAAAAGTTGAGGGCTTGAAATTTTAATGAGAGTATTTTTCCTTGTTCGCCTGATAAATATATAGAAGGTTGGGGATTTCACGGATGATGGCGGCTTGGGCGGCGAGGCGACGGTCAATAGAGATTCGGTGATTTCTTTCTCTGATGGGGGTTTCGATGGTGATGCAAATTGGAACTTGTGGGCCTTCGACCAGCCGGCCATTGACAATAAGTTTTTTGGCGGCGAGAAAATTTTCAAAAGAACCGTTGCTCATGGTGGAGATGCCACCGACGGTTCTTTCTTTAGCTTGGGAATTGGTGTTCATACGGAGATTAATACCGGAGTTGGCGAGAACTTCAACACACCTTTTGGCAACGGGATCGCTGGTTCCCATTTGGCCATCGGAATAAATATGGGTCTTACCGTAGCCGGCTTTTTCGTAGCTATAGGCGAAATCATCATGTAAAGCCAGGGAGATGAGGGCAGGAAAATCTTCGAGAATTTTAAGAAGTCTAATGCCGAGGACTTCGCAGTAGGGGTTAGCAGCTCTTTCTTTCCTGGGCCGGGGAGATTTATATTTTTTGCTTAAAACGTGGTGGTCAAAATCGCATAGGCTGGTATGGCTGTTGCTATGCCGGCTGAGAGCATCGGGGTAGCGTTTGTTTTTGACGTAATTGGCATTAAAAAGACCAATGACAACCATGGGGATATCCTTGCCAATTTGGGCTAGAGTATTTACCTCTTCGCTGAGGACCATCGGCCCAGTTTGTTCCTTGTACCCATGGAGGCAAGCCTGAATCCAAACGCTAGGACCCGGCTGGGGGGTGTGATAGTAAAAGATGGGGACGAGTTTTGGGGGCCGATTTTTAAGCAAAACTACCTGCTCGAAAAGAAGATGTTTGTCCCAGCCGTGCTTTTGCGCCAGTTCGTCGTA
>JBBTUQ010000091.1:0-4016 GCA_038063675.1 Patescibacteria group bacterium
AAAAGATAGTAACCCAAAGTGCCGCAACCCAAATCCGCCACCGTCATTTTTTCTCCCCAAACCTCCCAAACCCCCCATCCTAATATTCCCTGGGGCACCACCGAAAAAATCGCCGACCACCTCTATCGTACTTATGTTGGCCAGGATGAGAAAATGGGCACTCCCGAAGAAATTTTAACCGCCCTAAATCTCTACCGCAAAAATCACGGCCTTAATCAAACTCTCCGTTCTGATGAAAATCTCTGCAAATTAGCCAATCAACGCGCCTCGACGCAAAATACGGCGGGAAACCTTGACTCTCATAAAGGTCTGGTTGATTTCATGGGTAAACCGGACAGTTGGACATGGCTGGATATTAAATCCATCGGCGAAAACGCCTCTTTTGGCTACGTCCTTTCCGGCACCCATCTTATTGAGTGGGTTTTTAATGCTGACGAAGAACACCGCAGCAACCAACTCAACCCCCAATGGAATCTTGCCTGTGCCGGTATAAATAACACCACCGTGGACATTCTCTTCGGGAAAAGATAACTTGCACAAAAATCCCGCCTCAAAAGGTGAGACCTTCCGAGGCTGATTTCATGATTTCAACCAACGCTGATATAGCAACTTTAACGCGATCGCTTCAATTTTGCTATATATACAAAGTTAGTTCACCCCTTGCCAAGCTACCATGCTTGTGTTATCATCCTCCGTAACCAGTTCCCCTTCGTTTCCTTTCCTGGGATTCCAGTGAAAAATAGAAGACAAGGATCACTGGAATCAAGGGAGGTGAAAATAAATTGAATTTCCAAGATCAAACTCTGACTTGCCGCGATTGCGGCAACACTTTCACTTGGACCGCTTCCGAACAACAGTTTTACGCTGACAAAGGCTTTAACAACGCCCCCGTCCGCTGTCCGGATTGCCGTGCCAAGAAAAAGGCTTCCATGGGTAACACCGGTGGTGGCAATCGTAATTTCGGTGGCCCCCGACCAATGTTTGACGCTACTTGCTCAAGCTGCGGTCAACCTTGTCAGGTTCCATTCCAACCAAAATTGGATGAATCCGGCAAACCCGTTCGTCCTATCTACTGCTCCAACTGCTTTAAGCAGATGAAGTCAGCCTAGTTTTTTGTTAAACTGGGTTGATGAAGAGTAGAAAAGCAAAATCCCATAAGCATCCATTTTTAAATGGACTGTTTTGGGGTGGCATTTTCGTAATTGTTGCCCTAGGTGTTAATCTTTTTCGTCAGCCAAAAGCTGTCAAAATTGACCCCACTATTGCCCGTTACACTCCTCCCGGCGCCGTCGCTCCTTCCGGATTTAGACAAATTCCCAGTTTTCTTCCCGCCGCCTCATCTATCAGCGTCCCCATTCTTTTGTATCACTACATTGAGGCCAATCGTGACCCCAATGACACCATCCGCACCAGTCTGGCCGTCACTCCCTACTGGTTCGAAAAGCAACTTCAGTATCTTCGTGACCATAATTATCAGACCATAATTTTTTCCGATCTTCACAATGCTATAAAAAGGGGGGCGGTTTTGCCGCAGAAACCCGTTATTCTCACCTTTGACGACGGTTACCGCGATTTTTACACCGACGCTTGGCCTCTTTTAAAAAAATACCGTGCCAAAGCCACTATTTTCGTTGTCCCGGGATTTCTTGACAAACACAATTATCTTTTCAGTTGGCAATTAACAGAAATCGTCTCCGGTCCTGATCGCTTAGTCACTCTCGGCGCCCACACCATGCACCACATGGCCCTGCCTTCTCTTAAGGAAATCATCGACAGCAAACGTTATTTAGAAGATAATTTTGGCCAGCCGGTCACTGTTTTTGCCTATCCCTATGGTATGTTTAATAATCTTGTCAAAGAAGATGTCCGCCGTTCCGGTTTCCAAATGGCCGTCTCCACTCTTTTTGGCAAAAGCCAGTCTTCCGAAAATCTCTTCACTCTCCCCCGCATCCGCGTCGGCAACTACGCCGGCGAAACATTTCTACGAAGACTAGAGGCTAAACCTTAACTATTTGTACCCCACCGGTTTCTCCGTCAGCACCGGAATCAAGGAGATCTTGTGATTCTTTAGATCCACAGTTTCAATCGTACACCTAATATCTTGTCCCACTTCATAAATTGTTCCCGGCGGGATCTTGGTGATATGAATCAGCCCATCCACTCCTTTATCCATCGTCACAAAAACTCCATAATTGGTCACTTGCGCCACTTTACCCCGAACTTGCTGTTCCTCTTTATACTTCCCGGCCAACTTTGTCCACGGATCCTCTGTCAATTGTCTGATAGACAAATTTAATTTTCCATCCGCCTCATTAATTCCCAGCACTAAAACCTCAATCTCTTCCCCCAATTTAAATATTTTCTCCAAATCATCCGATTTTTCCCAGGAAACTTCACTGATATGAACTAATCCGTCCGCGCCACTTTCCAAGCTGACAAATATCCCGTATGGCATAATGGCCGCAATTTTCCCCGTGTATTTCTCCCCAACCGTGACGCTCTTCTTCACCAAATCCAATTTCACTTTTCTTTCCTCTTCGGAAACATTGGCTCTTTCTGAAAAAACCAGCCTATTTTGTTCCCGGTTGACCTCAATCACTTTAACCATCAGGGTTTTATTTATCAGCTTTGCCAGGTCGGCTTGATGTTCCACCGAAAGTTGCGAAGAGGGGATAAAACCCCGAATGCCTTCCGTTTCGGCAATAAGCCCCCCGCGGTTTATTTCTACACCCCGCACGGAAATTGCCTCTCCCGTCTCCAATAATTTATTAAATTTCTCCCAGCGGTTCCCGTGAGCCGCCCTTTTTATGGAAAGAATCATCTGTCCCTGATCATTTTCCGCGGTCACTACTACCGCTTTTATCTTGTCCCCCACCTTGAGTCTGGCCACAAAATCTTTTATTTCTTCCCATTCTTTTTGCCCCACCACCCCCTCCATTTTCCCCCCAATATCAATTAAAACTTCTCTCCCGGAAACCGAAGATATGGTCCCTTCCAGCGTGTCTCCGCGTTTATACCCACTAAAAGAAAAGGGGGACTGTTTTAGAAGCTCCTCCATTGTCTCGCCCTGTTTCTTAAAGCCCGAGGGCTTTGCGGATTTGTTCGATGAGTTTTTTAATTTTCTCAATCATAACCAACTCCTCTCTAATAAAAGTAAGCTATTGTACCACAATCTACGGAACTACTTCTTTCCAGGTATAATTTGCCCGCATGATTTCTGTTGGGGCGTTAATAATAAGGGAGGGGTCAAAGATAAACCACTCTGCCGGCTTGGTTGGGTTCTGCGTTGCCCCGCTTCCCAAAGATCGGCTCATATTAAATCCTCCCCGGGCCGCAAATATCCCATTTCCTATAAACTGCGGGTCCGCGTTCGCCCCCGCCCCGGGAATATTGATCGCTCCGTCGGCAAAATAGAACCCGTCCATCACCGGATTCGTTCCGTTCACCAGCGTGCTGGCCACGTTAATATTCCCCTTGACGATAAATCCCAAAAACATCTTTTTATTATTCCGTCTGATCGGGGCGTTGATATTTAAATCCCCGTTAACCAAAATCACCACCGCCTTGTCTGTATTAATGACTAGGGCCGTGTCAATGGAAAGATTTCCGGAGGTTAAATAAAAAGTCGCCGTGGTCAAACAACTGGTATTAATTACCGACCCGGCTAAAGGCACCGTCTTCGGGGTTAACCAGGCGGCAAAATAGTCATAAGTATATTTCCCCACAATCGCATTCTGGGTGGCCTTCACTTTCCATTTTTTGGAACTGACTTTGTTTAAATTAACTTCGCTGTTTTCTCCGGTATAAACACTTGTTCCGTACATCACTAACCCGGGGCCCATGTTCACCTTCACCTCTCCACAACTACTCCCGGTGCAAGGAACATCTGTTACTGCCGGACAAGTGGTCGTTCCACAAGCACCATTGGGGACTGTTCCCCCGGGATAACCACAATAGGTGGGGCAAGTTTGGGCCGCCGTAGCATTTGGCCCACAGGTTGTTTGTCCGCAGCTGCC
>JBBTUQ010000092.1:0-1674 GCA_038063675.1 Patescibacteria group bacterium
TATTAAGTTTGGTGACGTGCCGGAATTGGGCTGTTTGGGAGCGATCGTAATCCGCGTTCTGGACATGGTATTTTTCTTTTTAGGAGCAGTCGTGGTGATTTATTTGATTTTTGGAGCTTTGAAATTTGTAACTTCCGGCGGGGATCCAAAAGCGGTCACTTCGGCAAAAAATACCATGACTTATGCTATTCTTGGGCTGATAATTATTCTTCTTTCTTTCCTGGTTCTTAATTTTATAGGAAATTTTCTGGGGCTTGAGCCGGGACAATTACTTCAGTTTGGGTTAGTTCAGTAGAAATATTGAGGTTCCGGCCAGAGACATAATAATAAGGGTAATAACCGAGAGAAGGTTGACTACCCAGCCGTTGGTATTCTCCCCCATTATTTTCTTGTTGTTTCCGATCAGAAGAATGACGGCGATTAAAATTGGGGCGATGAGGCCGTTTAAAACGGCGGAATAGAAAAGATATTTTATGGGTGAAAGGCCGATGAGATTTAAGAGAAAACCGATCAAAGTGGCAAGAATAATAATAAGATAAAAAGCTTTAGCCCGGTGAAAAGATTTGTTTAGACCTTCAGGAAAACCAAAAACTTCGGCCAGGGCGTAGGCGGCCGAACCGGCCAAAATGGGAATGGCCAGCATCCCCGTGCCTATAATCCCCACCGCGAAAAGGAGAAAGGCAAAATCACCAGCGAGCGGACGGAGAGCCTGGGCGGCATCAGCGGCGGTATTTATGTTGGTGAGGCCGGCGCTAAAAAGGGTAGCGGCGGTGGTGGCAATAATAAAATAAGTGACGATGTTAGAAAAACCCATACCCAGGATGGTATCGGTTTTCTCGTCGGATAATTCTTTGACGATTGGGCCCTTGGGATGAAGTTTTTCTTCTTCTGCCTCCTCGGAAGCTTGCCAGAAGAACAGATAGGGAGAAATCGTAGTGCCAAAAACGGCGACGAGAAGAAGTAAGTATTTAGAATCAAGAAAAGAGGAAAAATTGGGAACAAAAGTACGAAGGATAATTTCTTGAAAGTCGTGGTTAACGAGAAAGAAGGTAAGGATGTAGGCAAAGAGGGCAAGACAGAGCCATTTAAAAACAGCTTTAATTTGACGATACGGGAGCTTGATTATGATAATTACCATAATGGCGGTTATCCCGAGACTGGCAAAGAATTCATTTATGGGAAAAAGCAAGCGGATGGCAGCGGCCATGCCGGAAATGTCCGCGCCAATGTTAAAAATATTGGCCACAAGAAGCAAGGAGCAAGAAACAAGAAGCAGGGGTTTGGGATAATTTTCCTTGATGACTTCGGCCAGGCCTTTTTTGGTGATAACGCCGATACGGGCGCAAGTTTCCTGAACGGCAACCATTAAGGGAAAAGTAATTAGGGCAGTCCAAAGAAGGCCGTAGCCAAATTGGGCACCGGCCAGGGAATAAGTAGCAATGCCCGAAGGATCATCGTCAGCCGAACCGGTGATCAGGCCGGGGCCTAAGACTTTTAAAAACCGCTTGAATTTATTTTTCATTTCCTGTCATATTACAAGTTTTTTAAGATTATTGCACAAAAGCCGCTTGATTTTGTTTGTCATCTTCTCTACTATTACTTATAGATGAGAAAGTTAATTCTGTCAGCGGCGGTTGTGGTGATGCTTTTGTCTTTGTCTCCGGTGACAAAAGT
>JBBTUQ010000093.1:0-1445 GCA_038063675.1 Patescibacteria group bacterium
CACGATGACTGGACTAGCCTAAGGTTTCGACCGACCGCGAATGCCAGTCTTTTTTGTCTCCAAAGAGCTTCTCAAAAAGTCTATTCTAACAATAAAATCATTGAACTTCCTTAATAAACTAGAGTAATGTTTTGTTGGAGCTAGAATCTTTAAAAGTTTCCGCTTGCTAAATAAATACTCCACCAAGCAATAGAAGTCTCCATCTCCGGAAACAATGATTGCCTTTGAGTAATTTTTATATTGGATCATGGTATGAAGAACCAGTTCGGCGTCAACATTGCCCTTTACAATCATTTTCCCGTTCTCGATCTTCTGCAAGGTAGGTTTAAAAATAAGAATAAACCCGCATTCCTGTAAAAATTCATATAAAAGTTCATTTCCTGGAACCTGGCCAATAAAAAGATATGTTTTCTTGACGGCGTATTTGTCCCTTAAATATTGGTTAAATTTTTTCCAATCAAGCCGCCAACCTTGGCTTCGCACGCCAAGATTAAGATTTTGGCTGTCGATAAAAGCATAAATAGTTTTTTGTTTTTTGTTCATAGATTTATGATAACAAAAAACCCTTCAATATCTGAAGGGCAATATTTACCGTGAGATCATTTAAAGTTGGTTTAAAATCCTAACTATTTTTACTTGTTCATCCATATTATTCTCTTGATTTTATCACAATAGGTCTAACAAGGCCAACACCAAGACTGGCGAGTTTTTGGCCGATGCCGGCCAGAAAGCCCATTAATAGTAATTGCGCACCGAGGTTTGAGGTTTGGTTTAAATCAACAGCCGAGATTAAATCTGTTTTTCCAAGATTAGGAATTTGAAGCGAGACGCTGGAAAGGTGAAAAAGTTGGACTGGTTGGGCTTGGCCGGTGAAGACAAAATAAATGTTCGCCGCCGCAAAAACTATCACTAAAATTCCAATGCCTAAGAGAAAATATCCAACAATTTTTTCAGTCATTAACTAAATAATAACTTATTTTCCTTGTCTTAAAAAGGCGGGGATGTCGAATTCGTCTTCAAATTCTTCTTGATCTTTAACTCTTTCGTCAGAGGGCTCAGGGACTTCGGGGTTCTCGGAAATTACACCGACGGGGCCGGCATAAGGTCGGGCGACGATCGGAGGACTTGGCTGTTTATCTTTGGAAAGTTCGCGGAGGCGCTGACGGGCTTCATCAAAACCGGTGGCAATCACCGTAATTTTAATTTGATCAATCATGGTTTCATCGATAGTGGCACCGAAAATGATATTGGCATCGGCATCAGCGGCGCCAGAAATAATCTTGGCCGCCTCATCAACCTCGCTCATGGAGAGATCATTGCCGGCAATAATGTTGAAGAGGATGCCCTTGGCGCCATCAATAGTAACTTCAAGAAGGGGTGAGGAAATGGCTTGGCGAGCGGCAATGCCGGCGCGATTTTCTCCACTGGCAACCCCAATACCCATC
>JBBTUQ010000094.1:0-5432 GCA_038063675.1 Patescibacteria group bacterium
ATCGGAAATCCATTAGCTAATATTGTAAAAAATGAACAACAAGCCCAAATTTTTTTAAATGATAGTCCTCTTTACGCTGCTTCCGTGGGATTAGCCCTTAAAAAAATCAATGGCTAGGGAAATAAATCTTTTACCATCAAAAAAAGAACAGAAGAAAAAGAAGAACATGATCCCTTTGATACTTTTGGTGGTGACTATGGGGATAATGGGAGGACTTTTTATTTTGGCGCAGATACTGGTGGTGATGAGAAAAGATACCGGTAAACGAATTATTAACGCCCAAGAGATGGTGGCCGCCTATAAAGAAAAAGAAGTTTTGGCCAGATTGGTTAAGGATAAAACCGTGGGGATAACAGGGGTTCTTTTAGATCGTTTTGACTTCCCGACTCTATTTAAAAAGTATAGAGAAATTATTCCGCCGGAATCAACACTGACTGATTTGTCAGCAGGAAGAGACGGGAGGATTAGCGCGACGGTGAGAACGCCCTCGGCGGAGATTTTAGGAAAATATTTTACCAGTCTAAAAATTTTTAAAGGGGTTATTATTGACAGTATTTCCGGAAATAAGGACGAAGGATATCAGGCCATAGTGAGTTTTAATGCTAAATAAATATAGAAATTATATTATCGCGATCTTATGCTTTTTGGCCGTTGGGGTGATTGGTGTTTTGGTGATTGTTCCGGCTTTGGGGTTAGTGAGAGATGAATATGAAAAACTGACCAGTGACCAGGAAATATTAAGAAAACTGACGGAAAAAGCAAATAAGTTGGCTAGTCTCAACGAGCCGGAAATCAGGTCGCAGCTGGCGATAGCAAATTCAGCGCTGCCGGCGGAAAAGGAAAGTTTTGGAATTATTTCCGGGCTGGATTATTTGGTGGCGACGGCCGGAGGGAGGCTGGAATCTTACGCTTTTACCGCGGGACCGGAGGAGCGGATCCTAAAACGCTCTGTGAAAATGGCCCCTTTCACCGTAACAATGAGCGGTGGCAGTTATGCCCTTTTTGATTTTATCGATCAGGTCTACAAATCTTTGAGGTTGATGGGGGTGGAAAATATATCTTTGATTGACGGGGTCGCCACCTTAAAAATGGCCACATATTATCAGGCACTCAAGGAGAATCTGGGGGAAATCGAAACGCCCTTGGAGGATTTGACGGAATCTGACCGTCGAGGTATCACCGAAGTGACTAATTATGCTTTAGTGACAACGACTCCGGCTTTAGAACCGGTAGGTAAACCTAACTTATTTGGACCGTAACCCGTTTGTTTTCTTTAACGGCCAGAATTTTAATCAGATCACGAAGAGCCTTAATAACTTTGCCTTCCTTGCCGATGATTTTGCCAATGTCCTCCTGGGCGGCGGAAATTGTCAGAGTAATAAAGCCATCAGGAGTAATATCTTCAGCAATTACCACGCTCTCCGGATCATCAACCAACTTTTTAACAATAATCTCTAAAAAATCTTTCATATTTTTATTTTACCACATAAATTCTTAAGACGAAGCAACCTTTCTTTTGTTGGTTTTGTTTTTTAGCCTGTATATTATAGTGTGCGATCGCACACAAGAATATACACTCTATTTTTTTAGCCTGTATGTTACAACACGCGATCGTGTAAAGAAGATTCTGGAGTCGCGCCGGTGTTAATTATTTTTTATTAAACCTCTGACAGTACTGGTGGGGGTGGCGCCGACGGAAAGCCAATATTTAATACGATCTTTTTTAAGAGTAATTTTGGGAGGGTTTGCCCGGGGTTCATAATTTCCCAATATTTCTATGGCCGGGCCATTTCTTTTTTTATGTTCGTCGATGGCCACCAGACGATAGACCGGTTTGCCGGCGGTGCCAAGACGAGCTAAACGAAGTTTGACAGCCATTTTTGAATTTTACACTTTTTTGGTTAGGATTTCCAGGGTGGATTTGGCGGCTTCCTGTTCGGCGGTTTGTTTACTTTTGCCCGAGCCTTGGGCAATTAATTTTTCTTTCAAATAGAGACCGACAGTAAAAATTCGGTCATGATCCGGACCGGAAGTTTGAAGAATTTTGTAGACGGGTGATTGTTTAAAGTCTTTTTGGGCAATTTCCTGGGCGAGACTTTTATAATCAAAAATTTTATTACTTTCCAAAATTTGGTCAATTTTTGGGAAAAGAATTTCTTTGAGAAAGTCGTCAACCGCTTCCAAACCACTATCAAGATAAAGGGCCCCAATGACAGCTTCTATAGAGTCTGCTAAAAGAGACTCGTTGTTCTGCCCGCCGGAATCACGTTCTCCTCTGCTCATTTGGAGGTATTTACCTAAATCTAATTCCCGCGCCACTCCGGCTAGAGAAACGGTTCGGACAACCATCGAGCGCAGATTAGTTAGTTGGCCTTCAGTGTATTTTGGAAAACGTTGGTAAAGATAGACAGAGGTGAGGACCTGAAGAACACTGTCACCCAAGAACTCCAGGCGCTCATTGGATTCACCAAATTCTTTGGACTCGTTTAGATATGAGCGGTGGACCATGGCCCAGCGGAAATAATTGGGATTTTTAAAGGATGGGATGGTCATTTTTTAAATAGGCGCCGAGGACGCCGTTGATAAAAGACGGGCTGGTTTCGTTACCAAATTCTTTAGCTAGCTCAATGGCTTCATCAATCACGACTTTAAGGGGTTCGGTTTTAGCGAAAGCCAATTCATAGATAGCCAGACGAAGGATCGCTAGATCCGCCTTGTAAATTTTGTCAGTCTCCCACTCGGGGGCAAACTTCGTAATTATTTTATCAATATCCCGGATCCGATTGACTATTTGTGGTATGTTTTTAGTTTTATTAGCGGGAAGGGTGCTCCAGGCAAAAAGCTCCTGGACCATTTTTTGCCGGTGGAGATGTCTGGGATCAGAGGCAGTTTTCACAGGTTTTATGCGGTAATTTGGGTTTGCCACATTTAGGACATTTCTGGATTTGAGGAAGAACCAGTTTAAAACTGGCCCGGCGGGTACCCTGACGAAGACGCGATAGTTTTCTTTTCGGAAGCGGAGTCATGCTATTATTGTACTAACTTTCAGCATTTCCAGCAAGAGAGGAAACTTTTGAGGGTTTTTTAGGACGTGTTGGACTTGGGTGTTGGCTTCTTCGATAAGCTCAAGGTCGTCAAAATCAGCGATCTTAAGGTCCCATCGCCCATGTTGAGAGGTACCGAAGCGCTGGCCCGGGCCGCGCATTTTAAGATCGAGTTCGGCAAGTTTAAGGCCGTCGGGGATTGTCTCAAGAGATTTTACCCTAGGAGTGTCCCCGAAGACCAGACAATATGATTGCTGATGGCTCCGCCCTACCCGACCCCGGAGTTGGTGGAGGTTTGCCAGCCCAAAACGATCCGCGCCTTCGATAACCATGATGGTGGCCAGAGGAATATCAATTCCCACTTCAACAACAGGAGTGGCCACTAAAATATCAATTTGTTTATTTTTAAAATCGTCTAAGACTAAATTTTTTTCTTTGGGTTTTAATTTACCATGAAGAAGGCCGACTTTATATTCCGGGAAAATATTTTTTATTTTTTTAAATTCTTCTTTGGCAGATTTAACGGTCGTTAAAGATTCTGAAGGTTCGATGAAAGGGCAGATGATAAAAGTTTGTGTCTTTTGGGTTTTTATCCAATCATAGGCCGCGGCCCGCTTTTCCGGCGGAACCACCCAAGTTTTAACCGGAAGTCTGTTCTCAGGCATTTCATCAAGAAGAGAAATATCCAGATCACCGTAAAGGGTTAGGGCAACGGTCCGGGGGATGGGGGTGGCAGTCATAGTTAAGACATGGGGATTGTTAAAACCCTTATCCGCCAAGGCGGATCGTTGGGAAACTCCAAAGCGGTGTTGTTCGTCGATAACAACAAGGCCCAACCGGCTAATATTTAGTTTATTATTCAGTAAAGCATGAGTACCAACCAGAATATCCGTCTCTAGAGATTTTTTTTGAGAGCCGGTGACTAAGCCAACGTTGAGACCGAGGTTTTTTAGAGTTTCGAAGTGTTGAAAGGCTAAAATTTCCGTGGGGGCCATAAGAACAGATTGGTAGCCATTTAAAGAGGCGGCAAGCATGGCCAAGGCGGCCACGACGGTTTTGCCGCTGCCAACATCACCCTGTAATAATCTATTCATGGGGGTATTTTTTTGAAGATCAGCAAAAATTTCTTCAGTGACTCTTTTTTGAGCATTAGTAAGTTCAAACGGAAAAGTAATTTTTACGTTTAGATTATTAAATTTGTTGCCCACGACTTTTTGATTTAATTGTTCTTTACGAATTTTTGCTTGGAGGTTGGAGATGAGGAGTTCATCAAAGGCTAAACGCCGGCGGGCAAGGGTTGCCGATTCAGCATTTTTTGGAAAGTGAACTTGATTTAGGGCTTCCTTGATGGAAAGGCGGTGAATATTTTCGTAATCAGAAATTTCGAGGTTTTGGAGAAGAAACCAAAGGCGGCTGCGGAGCCATTTGCTGGAAATGCCGGCGGTTTCGGGATAAACGGGAACCAGGCGGCCGGTGTGAATTGAACTGCCAATCTCGTATTGTGGTGACTCCATCCGGCGTTTTTTGCCTATCTTGCCGGATAAAGAAATTAAATTACCGGCGCTAACGACTCTGGTTAAGAATCTTTGGTTGAACCACAAAACATCAAGAACGCCGGTGCCGTCTTCTATTTTGGCTTTTTGTAATACGAAGCCCCCGCGGGTATATTCATTTTTAATTTCTAAAATCTTGCCCTGAACCGTGACCGTTTCCCCTTCCTGCAAATTGGCGATTTTAGACACTAGCGAAAAATCATCGTAGCGGAAAGGCAGGTGATATAAAAGATCGCGGACGGTACAGATATTTAGCTTGTCCAGCCGCCTGGCATATGCCGGGCCTATTAATGGGACCAGGGCAATATGACTATTAAGATTTAAATTTGTCATCGTAAAGACAGGAGGGGTAGAAAGGACGTGATGACTAGGGCCAAAGAAGAAATAATGACGATTATTTTCCAAAATAGCCGGTGTTTTCTAAAAAAGTTCATAATTTTACGTTCGCAAGAGCTGCTCCTGCGAAGCTACTTTTATAAATTTTTTCTTGCCGATGCGGTAGGTGCCCGGTTGCAAGTCGCTGTCGTCGGTAATTTTTCCCCCGTCTCGTTCGATGGCGCCCTTCCCTACCAGCCTTTTCCATTCAGATTTACTGGAAACAATGTTTTGGGAAACTAAATCTTCAATAGAAGTGGCCTGAATTTCTGCCACATCATTTATTTCCCCTTTTTGGAAGGTATCTTCAAATTTTTTCTGGGCGGCATCAGCAGCTGCTTTACTGTGCAACTCGGTGACGATTTGGTGGGCGAGTTTCTTTTTTAATTCCATCGGGTGACCATCTTTGGGAATTTCCTCAAATGGGACATTTGTTGCCAAAGTAAAATATTGATTTATT
>JBBTUQ010000094.1:5442-15747 GCA_038063675.1 Patescibacteria group bacterium
TTATTAGTTCGTCCCTAAGCGACATTATTTTTCCAAACATTTCGTCGGGACTGTCTTCAATCCAGACCGCATTTCCCCAGCTTTTGCTCATCTTTCGGCCATCGGTTCCTTCCAAAAATCCGTTGGCAATAATAAACGATTCTTTGCCCCGGAGGTCTTTTTGCAAGGCTCTCCCCGCCTGCATATTAAAAGTTTGATCTGTTCCCCCTACTTGGATATCCGTGTCCATAAAATAACTATCATAACCCTGCATGACAGGGTAAGTTACTTCGTCTAACTTGATATGTCCTCCCGCCCCCAATCTTTTTTTAATTAATCCCCGGGACGTAAAATCGTTGAGTGAAAAATGCTGATAGAGAGAAAGCATATCAGCTAAGCTGATTTTTGAAAGCCACTCGCTGTTGAAACGAATTTTAATTTTTGATAAATCCACGATTTTCCCTGCCTGTTGTTTATATGTAGAGACATTTTTTGCGATTTCATCGTCTGTGAGTCTCGGCCGTTCCGATTCTTTGTCAGATGTGTCCCCAACTTTTGTTGTGAAATCACCAAAAAGCAACGTAACATTATGTCCGAGTTCGATGAATTGTTGTAATTTGCGAAGAGGAACCCCGTGACCGATATGAATTTTTGGTGAAGTGACATCAATTCCCAAATAAATATTTAGTTTTTCCCCTGACCGCAAAACTTTTTCCAGCTCTCCCCTATTGGGAATAATATTCTCCACTCCCCTAGTTAGTAATTCCTCAATCTTGTCCATGATGAAAGTATAGCAGATTATTGAAGTTATACACCGGCGAAAGCGCGGTTTTCGAGTTTTTCAATACGGGGTTTGAATTCTTCATTAATTAAGTCGTAGACATTCCCTGTGGCTTCTTGGATAGCGTCATAGATTTCGTCGAATCTTTTATCAACTGAGTCAAACCGTTGATCGACCTGATCGAATCGTTGATCTACTTGCTCAAACTTACGGTCAATACTTTCAAATCTTTGATCTATCTGCTGGAATCTCTTATCAAGTTGCTCTATAAGAGACTTATTATTCTCTTCCATTAGGTAGTTTATTTGGTCGAGAGTTGCTGGCGGATTGGTTTTCTTTTTCTTTAACATGGTTTAATATTGTCAAAGGTTGGTTTATAATTCAAGTAGTAATGTGGACGAGATATAAAAAGGCGAGGGTTTTAAAGATTTTTTCGGTGGTGGTTTTTGCCGGAGTGATTGTGGGGTCACTTTTGACAACGGTGGTTTTTGCGGTTTTTTCTTTAAATCTTCCGGATCCGAATAAAGTGATCCGGCGGGAAGGGCTTTCGACGATTATTTATGACCGGAACGGGAAAGTTTTGTACGATCTTTTTAATAAAGAATACCGGATTCCTCTTGAACTGAAAGACATGTCATTGTTTTTACGGCAAGCCACGGTGGCGATTGAAGATAAAGACTTTTATAAACATCAAGGTTATGATCCGATGGGGTTTTTACGGGTTATTAAAAATCTGGTGATTTATCGCAATTTAACCGGCGGGTCCACGTTGACACAACAACTTGTCAAAACGGTTCTTCTTTCCTCGGAGCGGACGATAACCAGAAAAATAAAAGAAGTAATTTTATCTAATCAAATTGAGAAAAAGTTTAACAAGGACGAAATATTGCAAATGTATTTAAATGAGGTGCCGTATGGTGGGTCAACATACGGAGTGGAATCAGCCTCGCAAACTTATTTTGGAAAACCGGCGAAAGAGCTAAGTCTGGTAGAAGCGGCAATTCTCTCCGGCCTACCTCAACAGCCGACGAATTTTTCTCCTTTTGGTCGCTATCCTTCGGCGTATATTGATCGGACAAAAGCCGTATTACGACGGATGCGGGAAGACGGATATATCACCACCCAACAGGAATATGATAGTTTAAAGCAATTACCGTATAAAAGTTTTGCCACGCAATCGGGAATGATAAAGGCGCCCCATTTTGTTTTTTATGTTAAAGACCAGTTGGTGGCTCGATTTGGCGAGCAAAAGGTGGAATCCGGAGGGTTGCGGGTGACAACGAGTTTGGATTGGGATATTCAAAAAGAAGCGGAGGGTATTATCAGCGAAGAGGTTAAAAAAATTAAGCCTTATAAAGTTGGGAATGGGGCGGCGGTGGTCTTGAATCCCAAAACCGGAGAGATTCTTTCGATGGTCGGTTCTTATGATTATTTTGACAAAGATTATGGAAGCTATAATGTGGCCACGGCCCTACGACAACCTGGTTCTTCGGGAAAACCATTTATTTACGCGACGGCTCTGGCAAAAGGTTATACCGCCTCTTCCTTGATTATGGATGTTAAAACGGACTACCCTTCCGGGGATCCGACAAAACCGATTTATACTCCGGAAAATTATGACGGCAAATACCGCGGGCCGGTGCAATTTAGATTTGCTTTAGGAAATTCGATAAACACGATTGCGGTGAAGATGACGGCGATGTCAGGGATAAAAGATATTATGACCAACGGATATAGCGCGGGGATAAGTTCCTGGGAGCCGACGAGCGAGAACATGAGTAATGTTGGTTTGTCTTTGGCTCTTGGGGGTAGAGAGGTCAAACTATTAGATCTGACAAGCGCTTACGGTGTTTTTGCCACCGGCGGAGTAAAAAACGATCCGGTTTCGATATTAAAAGTAACCGACAGCGTTGGGAAAAATATTTATGAATACCGGCCGGTAACGGGAAAAAAAGTTTTTTCACCGGAGGTGTCCTTTATTGTCAGTCATATTCTGTCTGACAACAATGCCCGGAAAGACGTTTTCGGAGAAAATAATTTATTGATTATTCCGGGGCGAACGGTGGCGGTAAAAACCGGAACGACGGATCAAAAACGGGATAATTGGACGATTGGTTATACTCCGTCAGTGGTGGTTGGGGTTTGGGTTGGTAATAACGATAATACGGTTATGAATCCTTCGATTACCTCAGGGGTGACGGGGGCGGCGCCAATTTGGAACCGGGTCATGAGAGTAGCTCTGGGGAAAACGGATTTTGAAGAATTTAAAAAGCCGGATAATGTCATAGCAATTTCGGTGGATAGTTTAGGCGGAGGGCTTCCCCATGAGTCAGATAGTACGAGGAGTGAATATTTTATCAAAGGGACGGAACCAATTTCTCAATCAGCAATATACAAGCGTTTAAAAGTATCAAAATTTAATGGGAAACTGGCGAATGATTTGGAAATTAAAGCCGGTGATTATGAAGAAAAAGAGTTTATTGTTTTTGAAGAGGCGGAACCATCGTGGCAGGAGGCGATAAATAAATGGGTGGCGGAGAATAAAAAAGATGACGGGAAGTATAGACCGCCGATGGAAAAGTCGGATGCCAAAGCTAACGAAGTGGTGATGAAAGTGGAGGATCCGAAAGATCAACAGAGAATCGACGGTACGAACGATATTTCTGTTAAGGCTAAGGCTTATTCGGCGCGGGATATTGTTAAGTTTACGGTAATGGTTGACGGGATAGAGAAAATAAGCAAAGCCATGGAGGCGATTGACGAAAAGATAAGTGGGCTGACTGACGGAAAACATGAGATAAAATTTACAGCGGTGGATTCGGGAGGAAATTCCGGCGGGGCAACGATAAAAATTGGAGTTAATGCCCCCTGGGAGTAAGAGAAGCAATCTTTTTGCGGATTGGCTCGACGTCTTTGTCAGTTAGATTTTTATTTTTGTCCTGATAGGTGATACGGAAAGTAAAACTGCGTTCATGAGTAGAAATTAATCGGACATCAGCAATTAATTTATTGACTGATTTTATTTTTTCCATTATTTCTCCGACGAGAATTTTTTCAGAAATGGTGATAGTGAGATCTTCGATGATGGGGGGGTAGATGGGAATAGGTTGATATTTCCTAGACTTGTTGGCTAAGGTTTCCAGCAAGTCGTAGTCTAAGGTAAACCCGGTGACACGACCTTTAACCCCAAATTTGGTCAAAAGAGAAGGATTGATTTCGCCAAAATAGCCAAGGGTTCTGGACTTGGCCAGAATGACGGCAGATCGGCCGGGATGGAATAAAGAATTAGAGATATCCGGTTCGATTTTAAAATCAATGCCCAGTTGTTTTAATAAACTTTCGACAACTCCCTTAACTTCATAAAACTTTTCTCCATTAACAATTGTACTTAGCCAATATTCTTCTTTTTCGCCGTATTGTTTCCCTAGTTCAAAAAGTTTAATATCTGAAAAATTTGCTTGGTTGAGTTTTATTGCCTCCAATAAATTCCCCAAAATACTGGGACGAAGATATTCAAAATCTTTAGAAATAGGGTTTAATAATTTAGTCCCGGTAAGACCGAGCTTTTGGAGTTGGGCTTCGGAAACTAGTGAATATGTATAAATTTCACTATAACCAGCGCCCTTGAGAATATTTTTTACTTCATATTCAAAATCATAATCTTTGGCATAAGCAACTTTTGCAGTTGGTGTTGGGGCGGTCGGTAAAGTTTTGGGAAAATTATCGTAGCCAATAATTCTTCCCACCTCCTCGATCAAGTCTTCTTCAATATGAATATCATTGCGAAAAGTAGGGATGATGACTTTATAATTTCCACTGACTTTTAGTTCTAAACTTTCTAAAATTTTCACAACTTTTTTTGGCTCGATGGTTATTCCTAATACTCTTTCAATTTTTTCATGGGAAGCGGGAACCTCCCAAGGTTCAAATTCTTTCTCTTTCAAATCAATAATCTCTTGCGGTTTGCCCCCAATCATTTCAGCCGCTTTTAACAAAGTGTTAATTGTATTTCCCGGATCGGCTCCCCGTTCAAAAATTGTTGAAGCATCAGATCTTAACCCAAGAGTCTGTGAGGCTTTACGAACAGCCGTGCTGTTATAGATAGGGACAACAAGCAAAACATTTTTTGTAGCAGCATTAACGGCGCTATTTTCTCCGCCTTTAATCCCACACAAATCGATAACCCGCCCAAGGTCTTTGATAATTATCGCTCCGGCGGGCAGGGCGTAATCAAGGCCGTCGAGGCTTCGAAATTGTTCCCCGCCCTTGGCTGACGTTAACATCATTTGTCCGCCTCTTATTGAGTCAAGATTAAAAACATGAAGCGGGTTTCCGGTTTCCCACATAACATAGTTAGTCACATCGACCAAATTGTTAATTGGCCGTAATCCAACCTTCTTTAATCTTTCTTTTACTAATTCACTCGATGGTTTAACTGTCACGTTGTTAATAACCAATGCTGTAAACCCCGGACAAAGTTCATAATCAATTTTAAATTTAATTTTTCCGTCATTTTTAATTGGTAATTTTAATTTGACATTAGGAATTAGAAATTTGGCATTTGTGATGGCGCTAATTTCCCGGGCTACTCCCCTGACTGACAGCCAGTCCGGCCTGTTTGGGGTTACTTCCGTATCGAAAATAAAATCATCTCCGTCTTTAGACCATTTTTCGACGGTTAATCCGGCAGAGGATAATTTTTTGGCTAACTCCCCGACTGGAAGTTTTATGTCGACGAAATCTTTAAGCCAAGAAAGCGGGATTAACATATTAAAACTGTTTCAAAATCCGTAAATCGGGATTAGTGAGAATTCGTAAATCGTCAATTTGATATTTGAGAACGGCGGCTCGGGAAAGACCAATGCAAAAGGCAAAGCCACCCCATTTCTTTGGATCTAATCCTCCGGCTTTGATAACATTTGGGTGAACCATTCCGGCTGGCATGATTTCTACCCAGCCCGTTCCCTTGCAAAAAGAACAACCCTTTTGTTTGCAAATTGTGCAGGAAATAAAGGCTTGGACCCCTGGCTCGACGAAAGCGAAATAAGTGGCGTCAAATCTTACTTTTATTTTTTCGCCATAGAGTTTTTTTAAAACATACTCCATCGTTCCCAATAAATCCGTCATTTTGATATTTTTATCAATTAAAAGTCCTTCAAGTTGCCAGAATTCAAAACTATGTGAGGCATCAACATCATCAACACGGTAAACTTTGCCGGGGATAACGACTCTCATTGGTGGCGGAGTTTTCTCCATAATTCTAACCTGCATTCCCGAAAGCTGTGTTCGTAAAATTTTTTCACCCACATAAAATGTTGCTTGAGTATCACGTGAGGGGGCGTCAGGTGGCATATTTAAGGCTGTAAAATTATAATAATCACTTTCAATTTCGTAGCCGTCGGCAACTTGATAGCCTAAAGATTTAAAAATATTTAAAACATCATGAGTAACTTTTGTTAGAGCATGTAAATGGCCGACGGGTGGGTAAATTGCCGGCAGGGTGACATCGAGCCATTCGGTTTCGGTGATATTTTGCGATTTTTGATCTCGCAGGAGCAGCTCCTGCGAAGCTAAAGAATCTTCGATAATTTTTTTGACTTCGTTGGCGAACCGGCCGATGACGGACTTTTCGGCGTCTGAAAGTTTAGGGAGACCTCTAATTATCGAAGTGAGCTTGCCGGCGGATCTACCCAGATATACAATGCGGAGTTTTTCCAATTCCTGACTGTCTCTGGCATTAATAATCTGTGCCAACGCCTCATTTTTGATATTAATCAGTTTCTCTTGCATAAAATATAGTAAATAGATTGTAAATTATTTTCTTTGTCATTGCGAGCCCCGCCCTAGGCGGGGCGAAGCAATCTAAAAACTAATAATCTTTTGCCTTCTAGCTTCAGCAATTTGTGCTAACCCTCTTTGTCCATTCGGCAGTATGGTTTCGGACCATTGTCCACCTGTGGACTTGGTTCTCTGTTGTAATAACCGTGCTATATAAGCCTCCAAAGCAGATTTTTCTTTGAGGACTTTTGGCAAAGGATGACCGGTATCCCCTCTTTTTTCAGGGGCTAGTTTTATAACTCTTTCAATTTTTTTAGCTGTTCCACTCATAATTATCACCCCCTTTAATATTTATTAATATGTATATTATCGTGTGCGGTCGCATACGAAAATGTACATTCTAAAAATATTTTTTGACATAAAAAATCCCACCTGTGCGGGATTAAATCTGATTTTTCTTTTTATATCAAATCAACCCCGCTTTTGCGAGTTTGAAAAGAAGAAAAAGAAAAATTTCTGTGTCATGTTATTTGATTTTATCAACGACTGCTTGGAAAGCAAAGGGGTCACTGGTGACTAAACCAGAAAGGATTTTGCGATCGAGGAGGATGTTGACGGTTTTAAGTTTGGCAATAAATTGATTATATTTAAGGTTTTGAAGCTTAAGGGCTTCGTTTATTGAAAGAATCCAGTTGCGGCGGGCTTGGGATTTACGGTCTTTACGCCCGACATAAGCGTATTGGCCGGCATGAAGAACAGCTTCCTTGGCTTTGCGGACAAGTTTTCTCCGGGTCATCCAATACCCCTTGGCCTGCTTTAGAAGCTTTTTGTGTTTTTTATGCGAGGAAAGACCTCTTTTAACTCTTGCCATGGTTTTTGCATTTTAGCAAACCAAGGCTTAATTCTCAAGTAGTGGTTGTAGGCTTTGGTGGAGATTTCAGCGGCGCGGTCGCTTGCGGAGCGACGAAAATTTAAATGGAACTTATGGGCCATAGCCTTAGATACCGAGCATTTTCTTGATTTTTTTCTCCACTTTGCCAAAAACCAGAATCGGATTTTTACCGCGATAGATATTGGTCTTGCGCTTGTTGGACTTGAGATGCCGCTGGCCACTGACGCGACGAAAGATTTTGCCGTTTTTGGTGACTTTGAAACGATCTTTGACGGATTTGCGAATTTTCATCTTTGGCATATGTATTAGTTTATTTGCTTGGGGAAAAAGTTACAACTAGCTGTTTTCCCTCGAAGCGGGGTTCTCTCTCAATTTTCCCTACAATTGCTAAGTCAGTTTTAAATTTATCGATAATTTTATATCCAAATTCCGGGTGAGTGATTGAGCGACCGGCAAATTTTATCACGACTTTAACGGAATAACCATCGGTGAGAAATTTCCGAGTGTGTTTAATCCGGGCGGCCACATCAGCTTCACCGGCAAATGGGCTGCCGACTCTAATTTCTTTTACACCGGTATTTTTTTGCGATTTTTTAGATTCTTTATCTTTTTTTTCTTCTTGGTAGAGAAATTTTTTGTAGTCAATGGCTTTGGCGATGGGAGGAGTGGCACTTTCGGTGATTAAAACCAGATCAAGACCCTGACCAAGAGCGTAGTCTATGCCTTCGTCACGCGACAAAACTCCAACCTGTTTACCGTCTTCGCCGATGACCCTAATTTGAGGAACGGTTATTTGATTATTGATCTTGTAGATCTTTCTTTGAGGGGTTTGGTTACTTCGATACATTAATTAAGTGTCTTGTTGTCTATCTCTATTCTAATGTTTTTGATAAATTCGTCAATAGGCTGAACGGCTAGTTGTTTTCCTGATCGGCCACGTTCGGCAACGGTTTTGGTGGCAATTTCTTTATCCCCTATTATTAACATGTAGGGAATTTTTTGCATTTGGGCATCGCGGATTTTTGAACTTAGGGTTTCCTGACGATCATCAAGATGGCTTCTTATTTGCGCCATGGCGAGTTTAAGGGACACGTCTTTGGCGTATTCAAGGTGGCGGTCGGCAATAGGTAAAATTTGGACTTGAATTGGAGAAAGCCAAGTAGGGAAGGCACCGGCAAAATGCTCGATTAAAATTCCAATAAATCTCTCGAGCGAACCATAGATAACGCGATGGATGACCACCGGTGTTTTTTGAGTACCATCGGAATCAGCATAGAGCAGATTAAACTTTTTTGGAATCTGAAAATCTAGTTGAATTGTTCCCGTTTGCCAATCGCGCCCCAAGCTATCTTTCATTAAAATATCGATTTTGGGTCCGTAGAAAGCTCCACCTTCATCTTCGATAATGTATTCTTTGCCAGATTCTTTTAAAATCTTTTTAAGAGTCTCTTCGGCTTTGTCCCAAGATTTGGCGTCTCCCATAAATTTTTTCGGACGAGTTCCCAGTCTAAATCGATATTTAAGATCGAAAATAGAATAGAATTTTTCGGTGATTTCTAAAATATTTTTATATTCTTCTTCGATTTGGTCTTCGGTAACAAAAACGTGAGCATCGTCCTGGCGAAATTCACGAACCCGAAAAAGACCATTTAAGGTTCCGGATCGTTCGAAACGGTGAAGTGTGTCTGTGTCACCAAGTCTCATTGGCAGATCACGGTACGATCTTGTTTGTGATCCAAAAACGATCATGGCATTTGGGCAGTTCATTGGTTTTAGGGCATAAGTTTCTTTTTCATCTGTTTCACAGATAAACATATTTTCAAGATAATGATCCCAGTGACCGGAGGTTTGGTAGAGTTCTTTTTTGTTAATAAGCGGTGAAACGATTTCTTGATAACCTCTTTTTGTGTGTTCCTCACGCCAAAAATTAACTAATTCATTTATGATAGTTACTCCCTTTGGCAACCAATATGGCATACCCGGGGCAGTTTCATGGAACATTAAAAGGCCAAGCTGTGGACCGATTTTTCGGTGGTCGCGTTTTTCGGCTTCTTCAAGATTTTTTAAATGATCATCCAATTCTTTCTGGGTAAAAAAGGCCGTGCCGTAAATACGGGTGAGCATTTTATTTTTCTCACTCCCCCGCCAGTAAGCACCGGCTAACTTTAATGATTTAAAAAATTTGATTTTTTTAGCGTCATCAACGTGCGGTCCGGCGCACAAATCCACGAAATTTCCGGATTTATAATAGGTTATTTTTTGATTACTTTTTTCGAGTTCATCTATTAATTCTTGTTTGTACGGATTCTGGACGTGGCCAGAATGACTGACTAATTCGAATTTGTCCCAGGTTTTGACGAGCTCGTGCATTTTGGCTTCGATCTTTGGTAAATCATCTTCGGAAATTTTCAGGTCATCAAAATCATAATAAAAGCCGTTTTCTATCGGAGGGCCAATAGTGGGTTTGGCTTGCGGGTATAACTCTAATACCGCCGCGGCTAACAAATGCGCTGTCGAGTGGCGTAGTTTATCCAAATCGTTCATTCTTGATATATGTTACTGTTGGAGGGTATAATTTGCAACAAGCGGCACTCGTAGTTCACTGGTAGAACGCTTCGTTGACATCGAAGAGGTAGATGGTCCGATTCCATCCGGGTGCACAAATTTTATCCATTCGCACTGGCAATGGCTCGTTCGTCTGACATGGCAAAACTGGTACCGTGTTTTTTGAACATGGTCCAATAGCCTTTTTGTTTTTTCTTCGTTGTCCACGTTGAAAGCCACTGCCTACTTTCATTGACTTTTTTGCGCATATCTCGAAGGGTCAAAAGCACCCATTCGAAGAAATTAGTGTAATAAACGCCCGGTCTTGATG
>JBBTUQ010000095.1:0-8282 GCA_038063675.1 Patescibacteria group bacterium
AGTATAGAGGTTTTCTCCCCCCGAGAGGGAATTGAGGGAAGTGAGAATGACAATACGACTGGTGTTCGGCCAGGGGAAGACGAAACCGTTGATAAAGGGCCCGGAATAGATAGTGACTTTGTTGGTCCCGTCGTATTCGGAAACAGTGATTTCCTTGTCAGTATGACCTAAAAGATGGCGGGAGGTAGAGAGCCAGACGGAATTTTCCACCAGATAATTACGATCCTCTTTTAAATCATAAACGTAAGTTTTGCCCGGTTCGAGTTTGCGGATTTCAGGGGTGGGGTTGGTACCGGGGAGATACGAGTTTAAGACAAGAGATAAAGTTGCAGAGGATGTGGCGGTGTAAAGAACTTTAGTTTCGTCCGGGGAAAATTTTAAATTGGCAGCAGAACTGGCAAGAAGAGCCAGAGTTTTAGGAAAGGGTTTTATTGTTTGAGTGATATTGGCCGCAGCGATGAGATTTTCATTTATGATATTGGGGTTAAGTGAATAATAAAGATTGCCGGAAAGGCTGGCAATAACTTGTTTGCCGTCGTTGGTCCAAAGGAAACTGATGCTGTTTGATAGATTTAGATAGGGTGTATCACGAAAAATTTGGCGGGAATCACCATTGACCCAAGGCGGACCACCGGCCATATCTAAAATCCAGACGCCATTGGCGGTGGCGGAGGCGGAAGCGACGGCGTAGGCAATTTGAGTGCGATTGGGAGAAAGAGAGGGATTCAGAGCCCCACTGGTGGTTAGGGGCCGGAGGTCGGAAGCTTTGGGGAAAAGAAAAACGTTGGTCTTGAAGACTTCCTCTTTTTTGATGGTAAGGCTTTTTTCCCAAGGGGAATAACCGTCCTTGACAATTTTAAGATTATAAATGCCGGGCTGAAGGTTGAGGGTAGAATTGGTGGCGGTAGTCAGTTTGTTATTGATAAAAACTTCGGCACCATCGGGATCGGAAGTGGCGACCAAAATGCCGGTGGCGGCCAGTCCTTTTTTGGTAAAATCGATTTGGTAGCCGCGGGCAAAAACAATGGCCACAACAGCGCCGAGAACCAAGAAACTAAAGCCTAAAAAGATAGCCAGGGTAGATTTGGACACGGTAAGCGTATTATAATGGATAAGTGTTTGGAAAGAAATTGGGTATTGATTTGGGGACGGCGAATAGTTTGGTGTATGTAGTGGGTGAGGGCGTGGTGTTAAACGAGCCGACGGTGGTAGCCGTGACGGAAGACGAGGGAAAAGTGGTGGCGGTGGGAATGGCGGCCAGGGAAATGTTGGGACGGACGCCCGGAGAAATTGTGGCGTCGAGGCCAATGCGGGACGGAGTAATTGCGGATTATGTAGTGACGGAGGCGATGCTAAGATTTTTCCTGGATCGGGTTTGCGGGCAAAACCGTCTTTGGAAGCCGGAAGTGATGATCTGCGTGCCGGCGGGAGTGACCCAAGTGGAGAGGCGGGCGGTTCTGGATGCCACCATTTCCGCGGGAGCGAAGGTGGCATATTTAATTGATGAGCCGGTGGCGGCGGCGATCGGGGCAAAAATTCCCATCGGAAATCCGTCGGGGAATATGATTGTGGATATTGGCGGGGGATCGACGGAAGCGGCAGTTATATCACTTGGGAGTGTAGTGACGCACAAATCGGCGAGGGTGGCGGGGAACAAAATTGACGAAGCCATACAGGCATATCTGAAAAAGAAACACAATTTATTCATTGGGGAACGAACAGCGGAGGAGATTAAAATCACCATTGGCAGTGCCTCACCACTAGGGGAGAAGTCGGCCAAGATGGAGGTAAGGGGGCGGGATTCAGTTTCCGGGTTGCCAAGGATGGTGACGGTGGTGACAGATGAGGTGGTTGAGGCGATAGCAGGGCCCCTAGGTCAAATTAGCAATTGTATAAAGGGAGTGCTAGAGGAAACGCCACCGGAGCTTGCCGGAGACATCATTGACCGGGGTATAGTTCTTTCGGGTGGCACCAGTCAGCTGCGTAATTTGGATAAATACCTGACGGCCGTTACCGGGGTACCATGTCATGTGGCCGAAGAACCGCTCTTGTGTGTGGTGAGGGGGTGCGGGGTGGCGATGGAGAATATTGAGGTATACAAGAAGTCAGTTATGAAAAAATAAAACGATACCTTATAATTTTCAATTTTCAATTTTCAATTTTCAATGAATGAATCAATGATTCAGGTACAAAAAAAAGTGTTCAATATGAGGGATTTGAGGAGTTGAGGGATGTGGGGATAATAACTTATAGTTTAATGAAAGAGATAGTATGAAAAAAGAGATTTTGGGAGTAAAAATTGATGACGTTTCGCAAGAAATGGCGATAGAAAAAATTACCCGATGGATGGCTGATGACGTTTTTGGAAAATTGGTGTTTACGACCGGACCGGAGTTTTTGGTGACGAGCCGGAGAGATACGGAATTTAGAAAAATATTAAACGCCGGGGATTTGAATATTCCCGATGGCCGAGGGTTGCAAATTTTCGGGGGGATAAAAAATCGGGTACCGGGGGTAGATTTGATGTTGGATCTTTGCAGGGAGGCGGCGAAAAACAAATGGACGGTGGGGCTGCTTGGGGGGCAAGAGGGGGTTGCTAGGGGCACTAAGGAGGCTTTGGAGAAAAAATTTCCCGGGATTAAAATAAAATATGCAATATCCAATTATAAATTACCAATTATCATGCCGGTAGATTTTCTGTTTGTGGCGTTGGGACACCCTAAACAGGAAAAATTTCTCTGGAATTGTAAATTGAAAATTGAAAATTGTAAATTCAGGGTCGGCATGGGAGTGGGGGGAAGTTTTGATTATATCTCCGGAAGAATAAAGCGGGCACCGGAATGGGTGCGAAAAATTGGCGGGGAATGGTTATTCAGACTTTGGCAGGAGCCGGGAAGATTTTGGCGAATAATTAAAGCAACAGTAATCTACCCTTTGGATATATTGCTTAATGGTTTGATGGGGACTAAACATTATTGTTTTTAAGGAGTATAATATTTGTATGACGGGGAGAAATCTTAAAGTTTTGTTTGTGTCCGCGGAAGTGGCGCCGTTTTCGTCGGTGGGAGGGCTGTCGCAGGTTTCCTATTTTTTACCCCGTGTCCTGTTAAAGATGGGAGTGGATGTGCGGATTTTTACGCCTAAATACGGGACGATTGACGAGAAGAAATTTCCTTTGAAGATGGCAGTGGAGGAGTTGCGAGTACCGACGGGAGAAGAGGCCGAAGCGGCAGGACCGCAAGAGCTGATTTGCAATGTTAAAATTTTTGGGGAGCAGAAAAAAACGGAACCGACGGTTTATTTTTTGGAAAATGCGGAATACTACGAAAAACGGGCCAATGTCTATGGTTATTCGGATGACCACATTCGTTTTGGCTTATTGTCCCGCGGGGCGTTGGAATTTATCAAAACAGAGAGGTTTGTTCCGGATTTGATTCACGCCAACGACTGGCACGTGGCCTATTTAATAAATTTTCTGCGGGATAATTACAAAAATGATCCGGTTTTACGAAAAATCGCGCCACTTTTATCCGTCCACAATTTACATCAGGGAAGTTTTGATTTTGGCCACGCAACAGATATGGATTTTGATGACGGCAAGGCGCCGCTGGCCTCGTTTTTTTCGGAAAGATTTTACAAACAGAATGCTTTGAAACGAGGGATTATGAACGCAGACATTGTCAACACAGTCTCGGAAACTTACTCGCGGGAGATTATGCGGGAAGAATACGGGTGGGGGTTGGACAAACTATTTAAAGAATTGCGGGGGAAGTTATTCGGAGTGTTAAATGGTCTTGATTATCAGGACTTTAATCCGGCGACGGATAAATTGATTAAGAAAAATTACGGAACGGGGTCAACGGATGCGCGACGGGAGAACAAAATAGATTTGCAGAAAGAATTTCATTTGGAAGTGGCTCCGGATAAACCGATTTTGGCCATGGCGGGGCGGCTGGATGGGCAGAAAGGGCTGGATTTGGTGCTGGAAACGTTGGAATTTATCCTGACGGAGTTTCCGGAAGTGCAATTTATTGCCATGGGCGGAGGCGATCTTAATTACAGAGATAGGCTGGAGGATTTTGAGAAGAGATTTCCTCAACGGGTGGGAACGCATCTAATGCCAAACTGGTCTTTGCCGCGCAAGATTTTTGCCGGCGCGGATGTTCTTTTATTGCCTAGCAAATATGAGCCGGGAGGAATTACGGCGCTGGAGGCGATGCGCTACGGATGCGTGCCGTTAGTACGGGCGACGGGAGGATTAAATGATAGTGTGACGGATTATGATTCGGTACGAAATGTGGGGACCGGGTTTAAATTTATTAATTATGCCAAAGAAAGTTTCTTGGTAACGGTGGTGAGGGTATTGGAAGCGTATCGTCACAAAGACGCGTGGAAAAAATTGGTAAAAAGATGCATGGAGCAGGATTTTTCCTGGCCGAAGGTGGCAGAGAAGTACTTAGATCTCTATAGCCGGGCGATGAAATTCCGCCACGAAGCGCTTCTGCCTAACCCGCCAACGGTTTTTAGACAGATGATGTGATTAGCTACTTGACAGATAATAGACAAAAGAGTATGTTATCTGTCAATGACTTACCTTGAACTACGAGATCAAATCACAAAGCCGTATTTTACTTTAACGGATGTTTTGAAGTTTTTTTCTGATGACAGCCCAGAGACGATCCGAACGCAACTTTTTCGTTTTGTTAAAAAAGGTTATCTAATACACCTCAAGAGGGAGGTGTATTTATTTCCCAAAGCTCAAATTGACGAATTGGAGCTGGCGCGGCTTTTATACGCCCCGTCATATGTTTCTTTGGAAACGGCCCTGAATTATTATGGCATGATTCCGGATATTCCCTTGTCAGTGACATCGGTCACGACCGTAACCACAAAAAAAATTAAGACCGTGTTAGGTCGGTTTTATTATCAAAAAATAAAGCCGGAACTGTTTTGGGGTTATAAAGTTGTGCCAACCAAAAATAGGGGGGTGTTCTACATGGCTTTTCCGGAAAAAGCTTTATTGGATTATTTATATCTTCATGGTAAAAAACAAACTTTATCATTACGTTTGGATCTGTCAGTAATTGACAAAAAAATTTATAATAAATTTGCAAAGGAGTTTTCTTATGACAAATTTAACTTCTAATCTTAAACAAATGCAGGATTTTGCCCGGGATTATGGTCTCCCGGCGGATAAAAAGCGAGCTGTGGTTCGGGAGTATTTGCAGTCGAAAATAATTGCACTAATTTACAGGGAAAAAATCGCTCAAGAAATATATTTTGTTGGTGGAACGGCTTTACATCTTCTATATGGTCTTGATCGTTTTTCGGAAGATTTGGACTTTGATGTGCCGGAGATTTCTCGAAAAGACATCAAAAATTTATTGCGAACTGTCTCCGGCGAATTAAAAAAAGAAAATTTCCGGCATGATTTTTATACCAATCTGAAAGAAAATAAAGACTATTTTGAATTGCGTTTTCCGGAAATTTTATCTGCCGGTCAGGTGTCAGCGGATAAAGATGAAAAATTGATGATAAAACTGGATTTTGAGGCATCCTGGGGAAAACAAACAAGTGAAACGGTTTTTTTAAACAGGTTCGGATTTTTAGCCAGTGTGGTTACCAAAACCCAAGGTCAATTTATGGTGGAAAAATTAGCGGCAGTCGTGGGTCGGGCGGAAATTGAAGGACGGGATATCTATGACCTTGTTTGGCTCTACGCTCAAGGAGCCAGGCCTGACGCTAAATTTGCCAAAAATAATGGGTATGACATTAAAGAACTTATCAAAAAAGCTCAAGAAAAGTACTCCCTGGCGAAGTTATCCGTTTTAAAATTAAAACTTGCGCCGTTTTTGTTAAACGAGGCGGAAGTAGCAAGACTCGATTTTTTCCCGTTAATAATTTCTTTATGATTTGGGGGAATTTTTTACATATATATCAGCCGGCGAATCAGATAAAAGAAATCTTTGATAAAGTGGTCTCCGAGTGCTACCTGCCCCTTTTTAAAAGCCTAGTTGATAATCCGAAGTCAAAAATCACTTTGAATATTAATGCGGCGTTAACAGAACGGCTAGTTGATTATCCGGAAGTTTTGGATAATTTAAAAAAAGCTGCCAGTAACCGCCAGATTGAATTTACAGATAGCGCCAAATACCATACCCTTTTGCCTTTTTTGCCGGAAGATGAAATTGAAAGACAGATAACCCTGAACCGGGAAACAAATAAAAAAATTTTGGGAGATTGTTATAGTCCGATTGGTTTTTTCCCGCCGGAAATGGCGTACAGCCCAAAAATTTTGCCGATTTTGGAAAAGCTGGGATATGAGTGGCTGATTATGGATGAGATAGGACGAATTGGACAAGTTGGTCAAATTGGACCAATTGGCAAAACATATAAGATAAAAGGATCAAAAATGAACGTGTTTTTTAGGGAGAGAGGACCATCGAATTTAATAATGAGCGCGATGGTGCGTTGTGAAGAAGATCTGAAATACTACTTGAAAGACGAGTACGGTAAGAAGGGGTATATGGTGACGGGGATGGATGGAGAGACTTTCGGCCATCACCGGCCGGGGCTGCAGAGTCTCTTGACGGAACTTTTGGTTTCCAAAGAATTTGATCACGCGTTTTTCAGCGAGCTATTGCAGCTATTCCCTGAAACCGAAACCGTAACTCCGGTGGTTTCAACCTGGGCGTCGTCACAGAAAGACATTGAGGAAGGGATTCAGTTTATCAGTTGGGACGAGCCGGATAATCAAATCCAACGATTTCAATGGGAGCTGCAGAGATTGGTTTTAGAGAAGGTTAAAGATGACACTGGTGAGGCACGAAAAAAATTGGATATGGGGCTAGCTTCGGATCAATTTTTTTGGGCTTCGGCGAAGCCATGGTGGTCGCTGGAGGTAATAGAGCTTGGAGCGTGGACGCTTTTAGACGCGCTAAAGTCTTTACCAGATCCGGATCAAAAAATAATTGAGAGGGCTTATGATTTGTATTTAAAAATAATTGCTATGGCTTTTGAATGGCAAAGAACGGGCAAGGTTAGGGAAATTTCCAAACAAATGAAAGATGTTCCAAGAATTCCGTTTAAAGATAAGACCAAAACAGAGCCGTGGGTTTACAATGCCTTTATTGACCTACTTAAGCAGTCGATGAAGGAGGCTGCTAAGAAAGAAAACTTTGAGGAAGCGATCTTGTGGCGGGATGCCATCTGGAAGATTGAAACAAAAAACGATGTTTTTGATGCAGTTCATGCGATTGATTTGTTAAGAATTCAAATTCCGGGTACGGAAATTTTGAACATCATCGATAAGCATCGCAAAGAATATGAACGGCTGGTCTCCGGCCAACCGGAGCAAAGGGCGATTTAGATCTTGACACCTTCAATCAATTCGTATATACTCGAAAAGGGGGGATAAAACAATGAAAAAAATCGAATTGATTTGGCGGGAGATACTCGATGTGGGGTTAAAAAACCCGGTTTTTGAGCAAAAACAACTGGCGCAGAGATTCGGATTTTCCACAAGCACGGTTTTTGCGGCCGTAAAACCGTTGCGGGCAATTGGCGCGGTTGAGGTTTCCGGGCGCAATTTTAAACTTGTCAACTTTGAAAAACTGTTGATGTTCTGGGCCACTCACAGAAATTTACAGAAAGATGTTATCTATCAAACTCATGTTGATCTACCTGTTTATGAAATTGAGGGGCTAGTTGATAATAATACAATTTTTGGAGCATATTCAGCCGCTAGGAATCTGCTTGACGAGGCGGTTGCTGATTATGACAAGATTTATGTTTATGGGGATTTATCTTTGACCCGGAGATTCCTAAAACAGAAAGGGATCCCTAACTTTTTTATATTAAGAAAAGATAAATTTTTAAAAGGAAAAATAACCAGTGTTTCTCAAACGTTTGTGGATTTATGGAATTTACCGGACTGGTTTGCAAAAGATTATCTAGAGGCTCTAAAGGCTAAATTTTATGCAAAGTTTTTATAACGATTTGGTGACTCAAAAAAGCTGGCAAACTCTACAAGATTTGCGGGGTAGACTGGATTTTATTTTGATTGGCGGTTGGGCGGTTTATCTTTATGCCAAGGCGCTAAAATCAAAAGATATTGATTTGATAATAAATTATGATCAGTTGGAAAGATTTAAGCCCGAATTTGAGGTTATAAAAAATGACCGGTTGAAAAAATATGAAGCCCGAAGAGAGGAAGTACAGATAGATATTTATTTGCCGCATTACAGTAATATTCGTATCCCCTTGGAAGATATCACTGATCT
>JBBTUQ010000096.1:0-2958 GCA_038063675.1 Patescibacteria group bacterium
CCGCCCTACCTTTGAGATTTAAAAAAAGTTCGAATTTGCGAATATACAGAGCACAAAAGAAGATCGGAAGGGTAGGCGCTGGCCGCGCCTTTACCCTGAGGAACGTAGGGCGCCCTCGCGGCCAGCGCCGCAGAGGCTTCGGACAGGGAAAATTCGAGCCGGAAAGAAAATAAGAAATAGAGAAAAAGCGCGAAAATTTTTAAGAAACGAAATCAAATCATAATAAGACTTATATTCTATAGACTAATTTATACAAAATTTGTTAACATGTCAACTATGAAAACCAAGTCAAACCTATTGCTTTTTAAATTTGGGAAGCAAGTTAGAAAATTTAGGTTATCAAAAAATCTATCACAAGAAGGTCTTGCAAATTTAGCAGATCTTCACTGGACATACATCAGTGGAATTGAAAGAGGGATAAGAAATATTTCCCTGAAGAATATTGCAAAAATTTCAAAGGCTCTTGAACTAAAATTAAAAGATCTGTTGGATTTCTAAATAAATCGTAAATGTGTTAAAATCACGGTATAAATTTATACAAAAGGAGGTGTAATGTAATGGGAAGCAAAGCTGAAAATTGTCAAGGATTAGGAGCTGGTTCTAGAGGATATCTTTTTTTTGGTAACGAATTACATGTTGGTTCTGCTCCAGACGAGGAGCATGAAGGAATTTTAAAGAGCAGTAGAAAATTAAAAGCAGAAGTACTAGTAGCAGGAGGAATCTTAGTTTCCGGAAATAGGATAATAATAGACGGAGGGGGAAGTTTAAGTTTAGCAATAGAGGCTAGAGATCCGACTCCTGTAGCAGAATTTATTGGGGCCTTTCCTGATGCAGGTGGGAAAAGTATTACACCGATGAATGGATAAAAAGAATAGTTTTAAAATTAAGATGCTCGCCGAAGGCGAACACAAAATCGCGCGCGCAAAAAATAGCGGAGGCGCGGCGGGTGGGGGCGCCGGAGCTTGGCGAAGGGCGTTAGCCCTGAGCCTGCTGTTTGAAAATAGTTCGAAGTTGTTCGTAAATAGAGCACAAAATTACTAGTTGAAACGGGGACGGATCATTGATATCCTGGATATATGTTGACCAAAAATGATTTGCTGGCGATTGAAAAACTTCTCGAACCGAAGTTTAATAAAATTGATGGGAAGTTTAATAAAATTGATGGGGAGTTTATAAAAATTGATGGGAAGTTTAATAAAATTGATGGGGAGTTTGGGAAAATTCATTTGGAGTTCAAAAAGAACGAAGAAAGGCATGAAGAATTGCAGAACAGCATAAATGTTTTGGTGGACACGATTGGTGAGGATGTATACGGCTTAAAGGATCGAACAACGAAGATTGAGAGGCATTTGGGATTTGGGGTGGCCGCATAAAAAACCCAGACGTAGCCTTGGGAAGCATACCTCTGGATCTGTTACTAATAATAGCAAATAGTTATAGGTTTGTCAACAGGCTATTGAAGCTCTTCGAGGAACTGGTTAACACAGCGGGCCCACGACCCATTTGATCCGGGCGTATATTTTTTCATAATTTTCTCTGGGGTATTTAGACCATAATCATAATAATCTTCTCTTAATCCCCGACTGACTCTTTCGATGGCTTCGAACCAGCTCCCGAAGCGTAATGTTGAGCCACCATAAACTCCGTAACCCCAAGCGTTGAAGCTGTCGTTGGGGATAGTTTTACCCACATTAGATTCGCACTGGGCAATGGCCGGAATGAGGCCGTATGGAATTTGATATTTGATGGCCGTATCAACAATGAATTGACCGAGACCCTGAAAAGGAGAATGATATTTTTTCAAAAAACTATCCACAATCCCCGCCCTGGCGTCGGCGGGAATAATTTGACTTTCAGTGAAAGCGGCCAGGACTTGGGGGATGGCGTTGTATGACTGATATGAAGGGATTGGATTTTCTTTTGGGCCGAGGGCGGTAAATAAGACAGAGCTAATAATGAGCAAAAGGGAACTCCCCATGGTGTAAGAGAGAACGAGCAGGAGTTTTCTCATGAGTTCATAATCACACAAACCATTGTGGTTTGTCAAATGAAAATTATTTTGGTGAACGTTTTTGACAAAAGTGGTAGAATAGATACAATTTAAAAGGACTTACGCAAGATGATTATGGTAACAGGAAAAGAAACTTTTGCCCTTCAAATTACCCCTACAGATATTGAACCAGGTGGTGATAATCATTCTATTCCGCAAAAATTTAAAATTGATTTTAAGGATATTTGGAAACGATTCCATGCTGGGAAAATGACCGTTGATGATAAAACAAGTCAATTAAACGTCCTTTTAGGCAGTCTATCTCCGGAAGCGAGGGTAACATTAGAAACTATGGATTCAGAGAATAAAACTCCTTTATCTAGATTGGTGGGCCAGGCGAAGCATGAATTACAAGAAGAAAAGGAAAAACTGGCAAGGGAAGAGAGAGAAAAAAGAAGTAAAATGGGCCAAGGAAAAAGACCACCAAAAGGTGAAAGAATTCGCACTAGAATGGTAAAGGCCGCAGAGAGAAAAAAATATTAACTTAAGTCTTCAATTTTGGTGGGCGCGGCGGGATTCGGACCCGCGACCTTATCCTTAAGAGGGATCTGCTCTACCACTAAGCTACACGCCCCGTAAATCTTCTACAAACTTGCTTTTTCTATTAACTTTAATTTATATTCTTTTTTCCAATTTTTAATTTCTCTTTCTCTTTGAGCCGCACCCACTTGAGATTTGTATTCTTCATAATATACCAGTTTAACCGGCTTTTTACCTTTTAATGATTTTGCACCCTTTATCGAATCATTATTGTGTTCAAAGACTCTCCTATTAACATCTTTTGTAATTCCAGTGTATAAAGATTTATCTTTGCACCCAACAATGTATAAATACCATTTTTGGTTCATTTATATACAAGCGGTGTTTATGGTGTTTACACCGTAAAATACCGCGGTATTTTACGGTGC
>JBBTUQ010000097.1:0-7864 GCA_038063675.1 Patescibacteria group bacterium
TTTTAATTTGGTCTTTGTCCAATGGTTGTTTGAAAAGTTTTGGTTTCTGGCCCTGAATCCCGCACGACATCACTTGTGAGAGTAAAGTCTACTTGTATTGTGTCATCTTTTCCCGACCCGTCCCCTAAATGCTTAAATGTTAAATCGGAAACTTTTGTCTGGTAACTATTGAGCTGGTCAGCCTGTCCCCCAATTGTCAAATTCAGGCTGTTTTCAATGAGACTATATTTATAAGTGTCCCCGTCTATAAGAAGTTGTAATTCCCCCCCGGCTACCCCCAACGGAGGAGAAACGATGCTGCTGGCTCTAGGAAGGTCATAAAGGAGTCGGGTGGTAATATATTGTCCGTCGCTGGCGACAGTTGATGTTGCCGCAGATTCCAGTTGTACCTCCAAAGCGGAAAGGAAAATTTCCGATAGGACTAAAATAAGTATCGAAAAAAGCCCGCAATAAATAATCAATTCTATAAAGGTGAAACCAGAAGTTTTTTTAAGTTTTATCATGGCGAAAAATTAACGGTAAAATCTTTAAGAACCGGTGTGGCCTCGGGATTACCCGTGGAAAAGAAAGCCTTATAGCGGAAGCACCTGCCGCTAATCATGGGAACTGCTCCATTTATGGTGGTGTCCCCATTGCTGGCAGTGGAGAAATAGCTCCCCGTTCTATTAGCCGGGTCCGACCCCATGAAAGTAAAATTAACCCCAGCGCAGCTGTTATTTACCGGCATAGCCACGGCTACCTGAAGTTTGAGGAACGTTCCCTCGGGTTGATAAACATTGGCGGAAAGATGATTGAAAGCGGTTTGATGACATAGGCTGTAATTGACACAAGGGTCTGAGGTCTGAGATTCAAAAGTCCCGGAGGTAGCTGCCCCGCCGCCCGGCCCCCCTTCGATAATTTTAAATTCGCTGGAAACGTCGCCGGTAATAATATAAGTATAAGCCCGAGACTGGGTATCGATAATTGAGACCGAACCGTTAATCCCGGTATCGATATTTAGCTGTCCACAGCGCTGCATATTGTCAAGTTTTACGACCTGATATTCATATCCGCCATGGCCAACGAGAATAGCTTTGTTTCCGGTCACGATTGTGACCGCCTTGGGATCCATCCCCTGTGGATCGCCGCTTTGGTAAGTGTTATAAGTTTTTCCACTTAACACCGGCCGCTCTCCGCCCTTACCGCCGGTATCAATAATAAAGAACTCCGGCTTGTCAGTCCCGGTGTCTTCTGCCGTGACCAAGTAAACCTTGCTATCGTCTGATTGGCTAACGTAAAGATCCCGCCCGGTTTTATTGTTGACATGGGCCCAACCGACAACACTCATAGTATTTAGGTCCACAATTTGCAATTGCTTGGAGTCGGAATTAATAGCAAGATAGGCATAGCTGCCAACCACAATCAATTTCTTGGCAGAGGCTTCGAGATTTGCTGTTCCTGTCGGCGAACCCTGGGAACCCGAACGGTTGGCCGAAAGAGCAAATTTGTAAAGCTTATTCCCCGAAGTCATATAACCAGTGTTTCCGGAAACGAAAATGGTATCCCCGTTACCGTTACCCGGGGCGTTGAAATAACCGGCTTCGGAATATTTGTTGTTGGCGTCTTTGGTCCGCAGGTCAACAATAACAATTTCCTTGGTGTTGGTATCCGTTCCCAGATAGGCGTATTGGGCTTCACCAAAGACGGCATTGGTTTTATGACCGTCAAAGGTCCCGACGAGATCGGCTGACGGCGCGGTTCCGGAGGGAGGAGTAGTAATACTTACATTGGCAAAAGAGATCCCGGAAGCGTTGTTGCCGGTTCCGGCAAAAGCCTGGCCGGGAATAGCAGAGATCGCATTGGCGACTCCGGATTTGGGCAAATCGAGAGCGGTAATAGATAAATTAGGGTCGCACCAATCTCTTTGACTACCGGCGCCGAGTTGAACCTGACCATCGTCAAAAAGGCTGCCCCCACTGAGAGAGACGGCGGTTTGAAATTTTGTCCCGGCATCAAAATTACTCTTTGTCGTCTCTTTGTGGGCAATATTATCCTGATATCTGGTTAGATATTTGGTGGAAGTTATTGATGATTGGCGGGGAGAGTTCCAACTGACAGTAGTCACCACCTTTTTTGTTGAAGGGTCATCAATGTCATCCCGAACAACAGGGCTTATGACCACCGTGACCTCAAAACCGGCGATCTGACCCGGACCGGAAGACAAGTTCCAAGAATTACCTACCAGTTGCGGATGGAAGGTCCCATCAATGGCAAAATTGACCCAGCCGATCTGACGATAACTGCGGGTGGCCTCTTCGGCTTGTTTTAAAATAAGAAAGGCAGCTTGCCGCTGCTGTAATTGAGCTCGCCCGTCGCGGGAGGAAATAGCTCCCGTCAGGACGGCCGGGAGAATACTGCTGGCCAGAGCAAAGACGATTAATAACTCAACAAGTGATTGACCTTTTTTAGTTAACATTGGTAATGACTCCATAGCGGTTAAGCCTAATTTGTTTTTGCTCTCCCCCACTAGTGTCAATGATAGATATGACATCACCACCGGCCCGATCCCCACTAACCGGGGAGAAAATAATTGTCTGGCCGGGACTGGAGAAATGGAGATTACGATCAAGGGCAAGACTAAAATTTGTGGAATTTGACGGAGAATAAGTTTGACCACGGAATAAAATATATTTATCGGACTCAAAATATACCCCCGTCGCCACCGCTCCACCACCGTCGATCTCTCCGACCATCGCTTTGATTTGCTGGCTTTTGAGGTTGGAAACTAATGAGTCCACAGAGGTATTTAAGGCTGTTTTGTGCTGGACGGTGAGCAGATTCTGAAAGATCAACCCCAGAAGGATGGCGATAATGCCCATCGTGATGAGTAATTCGATAAGAGTAAAACCCTTCATAAACTAGCGGCTGACTTGCCCAATCAGGCCATAGATCGGGGTAATTACGGCGATCATTATCCCCCCAACAATTAATCCCACCCCGACAAGCATTATCGGCTCCATGATGGTGGTTAAATTCTTTAAACTCCCTGTCACCTTATAATCAAGATATTCTGAAACGTCCAGCATTGATTTATCCAGGGAACCGGTTTTTTCTCCGACTTCAATTAACTTGATAATAATACTGGGAATGAAACCCTTATATTTATCCATGCCTTCGGAGAGTTTCATTCCGGAACGAATCATCTCTTTGGATTCTCTGATGACCCGGGTCATTTTCTTTTGGATAACGACTTCCTCGGTCAGATCCAGAGCGCTAGTGATTGACAGACCAGAACTTAGCAAAAGATAGAGGTTTCGGGAAAACCTGATTAAGTCGATTTCTTTCACCAGTTGGGAGATAACCGGCAAACTAAAAATCAGGCCCAGAACTAGTTTGCGGTTCTTTTTGAAAATATAAATCCCCAATAATATCACCAGGGCGCTTCCTCCGATCGCAAAAGGGGTTTTTTTTAAAAGTAAATCAGACATAAATAATAAAATTTGAGTAGGCAAAGGTAGGGGAACTTTCAACTGACTAAAAATTAGCGAAATTTTAGGAACTACAACAACCAAAACAATAATCAGAACTCCCACCAGGACGGTGAAGATGATGGCGGGATAAACCATGGCTGATTTTATTTTGTCCGCAAACTCCATTTCTTTTTGGATATTATTTTTTATATCGGTTAGGGCTTGCTCTAAAGCCCCGGCTTCTTCTGCCGCCTTGACGACATTGGTCGTCACTTTATCGAAAACCTTGGGGAAATTGGCTAAAGTAGTGGAAATCCGTTTCCCCTGCATCAGGTCATCACGGAGAGATTCGAGAAGAAATCTTGGGTGGTTTTTACTGTCTTCAATTAAAGAATTAACCGCCTCCATTATCGGGATACCGGCGGACAGCATGGTTTTTAAATTACTGATTAGGCTTATCTTTTCACTATTGGAAAGGCTTATGTCTGCTGGTTTGGTCATTCTTATGAAGATTCGGTTTTTACGGCGCGGAAAACTTCTTCAATGCTAGTTAGCCCCCGAACTGCTTTTTGAACGCCATCGATAAACATGGTCGTCATTCCCTCCTCGACCGCCGCCTTAGTGATGGCGTCAGAATCTGCTTTTTCAGTGATTAGCCGCCTTATTCTTTTGGTTACTTCCAAAATTTCGAAAATCCCAATGCGACCTAAATAGCCACTAAGGTGACAAGCCTTGCAGCCTTTGCCCTGAAAAAGAGTAATCTCTTTGCTCTGATTAGTAGTGAAATATTCTTTTAAAACACCTTCGTTGGGGAAATTTTTGGTTAACTCTTCCCAGCTAATTTTTACTGGTACCTGGCAAAGACTGCAGGTCTTGCGGATTAATCTTTGGGCGACAATGACATTTACGGTTGAAGCAACCAGAAATGGCTCAACTTTCATATCCGTTAACCGAGGAATAGCGGTGGCGGCATCGTTGGTATGAAGAGTGGAAAAAACCAGATGACCGGTTAGAGCCGCGTTGACAGCAATCGAGGCCGTATCGTTATCTCTAATTTCTCCCACAAAGATGATATTTGGATCCTGACGGAGAATTGACCTGAGCCCATTGGCAAAAGTAAGGTTGGTTTTGGCATTTACCTGGACCTGATTAGCGCCGGCGATTCGGTATTCAACCGGGTCTTCGATGGTAGTAATATTTCGCTCTCTTTTGTTAAGGATATCTAAGATCGAATAAATTGTCGTTGTCTTTCCCGAACCGGTGGGTCCGGTCGAAAGAATCATGCCGTACGATTTCTCAAAGGCACTAGTTAATTTAGCCAGATCAGTTTTGTTCATCCCCAGACTAGTCAAAGTAAACTCGCGTGATTGTGAGGCGAGAAGTCTTAGGACAACTTTCTCCCCATTAACAATCGGAATAATGGAGACCCGAATGTCGATAATTTGCTCCCCGATAGCCATAGACATTTTCCCATCCTGAGCGCTTAAATGCTCGTCAGTTCTTAGATTTGACAAAACCTTGATTCTGGTAACCAGCCTGTCGTGCAGAATTTTATGAATGTGCAAAACATCATGGAGAATCCCGTCGATACGAAAACGGGCTAGCGACTCATTCTCTTCCGGTTCGAGGTGAATATCGGAAGCTCGAGCCTGAAAAGCATCGCGGATCATACTATCGACAATTCTTATAACCGGAGCGTCTTCCGGAACTTCTTTTTGGTAAACTCCGCGTGACCGCCTCTCTTCCTCCTCCAACAACCTGTCGACTGATTTTTGTAAGTCACGCCGGTAATTGTTGAGGGAATTTTGAATGCTCTGGTTTGTAGCCAGATAGGGGGTAACTTTTTGACCGGTTTTCCAAGTAACCATATCGGTGGCGGTGTTATTTGCGGGATTGGACATGGCCATTTTTATTTCTTTTTTGTCCCGGCTGAAAACAACGGCTTTTTGTTTTCGCGCAAAACTTTCCGGAATGGTGTAAAAGACGTCTTCGGGGATAGTCAGCTTGGAAAGATCGACAAAGGGAACTTTTAATTCTTTGGCCAGGATCTCCCCAATTTTTTCGTCGTAGGTGGGATCTTTTTGGAAGAGAGCTTCTTGAAGAGACAGGTTATATTTCTGGGCCGTAACCGAAATCTCAGCCAGAACATCGCTGGGGAGAAGTTTGTTTTTCTCAATTATTTCTTTGAGTTTGTCATCAGTTAGTGTCATAAGCGGGCAGAACTTACACGTGTTAGATTCTCTTTCGGCGAAAGTCGGCAGTGCGAAGTATACTTTCAAGGCGGTAAGGGATTTCGGTAACCGGAAAATATATTTTGACAATGAAATCATTGGCCCCTAAAGACAAAGCCTGCTCGATGTTTCTATCCTGCCCTAAATTCGAGAGAACAAGAATTGGGATATCTGCCGTCGTGGGATTATTTCTAAATTTTTCCAGGAGCTCAAAGCCACTTTCTCCGGGGAGAATCAAATCCAAGATGATGACATCGAATTTTATTTCCTCGCTTTTTTCCAAAGCTGTTTTGCTGTCTGAGACAACCTCGGTCTTAAACCCCCTCGTCTGGAGATTGGAAACTAAGAGTCGGGCGTAAGACTCATCATCTTCGACAATAAGAACCGAGGCGTTAGAAAATTTTTCGTCCATATTTACCACCTGCCACTTTAAATTCTAATCGGGATTTCTTCAAAAGTAAATGCCCACCGGAAACTTGATCGGGCTGGCCTTCATAAAATCTTAATCTTTTGCAAAGTATAATTTGGACATGGGGGTATCCGCAAAAACTATTATTATTGGCGGCCTGGTATTTTTATCGGCCATTATCGGGGTTTCCGTTCTTTTGACGGCGGGGCAAAAAACGCCGCCGAAAGCAGATATCTATTCAGTGTTTGATTTTGGAGATATTAAAGTATCAGATGTTAAAGAGAAAGATTTTGTTCTAAAAAATACCGGCACGAAACCGCTGCAGATCTTAAATATTAACTCCAGTTGCAATTGTACTTTCGGGAAAATTATTTATAACGGTAAAGAAACCAAAGAATACGGCATGCACGCCCAAAGCGGCTATCTTATGGATATTGCCCCCAATACCGAGGCAAAAGTCAGAGTAATCTACCAGCCGTCTCTTATGCCCGTGTACGGAGTTGTTGAAAGGGAAGTTTATGTCACGACCAACGATCCTCAAAAACAGAGATTAATTTTTGCCGTTAAAGCCAAGGTTTTATGAGCATGATTAAACCCAAAAACCTGCGTCTTATTATTTTATTTGGCCTGGTTGCCCTAATTGCTTATCTTCTTGGAGCCAGACAAGATATTCTACAGAATATCCTGCAAACTTCTCTAATCAGCCGGCCGGTAATTTCCGCGTCTTTGGCAATTAAAGCAAAAGAGTTTGGTAATCTTTTAAAAAAGAAAGATTTTACCTTAATCAATGTCCATACACCATATGAAGGAGAAATAGAAAAGACGGACATTTTTATTGTTTACAACGATCTGGCAAATAACAGCTCGCTTCTGCCCTTTGATAAAACTACGCCAATTATTCTTTATTGCAAAACAGGAAGAATGAGCGCCGAAGCGGTAGTGGCTTTATAAAAGATGGGGTACACCAATGTTAAACATCTTGATGGTGGCATGGAGGCTTACCAAAAAACCGGCGGCAAAATAATAGATTTATCTAAACTGGAGCAAGAGGTAATCCCCGAAAACGGAGCGGAATTGCCGGTATCTTGGAATGACATTGGCCCGAGACTCATCGCTTTAGGAGTCATTGATTTGGATAAATTCCGTCAGGCGGTGAAACTAACTCCGGAGCAGGAAGAAATCCTTATTACAGGATCGGATAAGAAAATTAAAATTGACCGGATTAATGTTCAGTTTGTGGTCGATGTGCTTTGGGCTCTGGGGTTGTCACAAAAGAGTATTGTTTATGATGAGGGGCCGATGGGTAAAGAATACAAAAAGGATGCCGGCAATTTTGCTTCGACCGGCGGTTGGTCCTTAGCCTCGGGCGATGCCATGCAGTACTACAATAAATTCAATCTCATTCCTCTAACTCTGGACCAGCAAAAACAGGTTGCTGAAATTTCCAAAAATGTCTATCGGGCTTGTTGCGGTAATTCCACATATTTCCCCGACTGCAATCACGGCATGGCCGCGTTAGCCATGATTGAACTAATGGTTAGCCAAAACATTGACGAGGGAACGATTTACAAAACTCTTCTGGCCTTTAACTCTTACTGGTTCCCGGATACTTATCTAACGACGGCCACCTACTTTGCTCGGCAAGGGACGGCGTGGAATAGTGTAGATGCCAAACAGATTATGGGAAAAGACTACAGCAGCGGGCAAGGAGCGGCGGATATTGCCAAAAAGGTCGGACCCCTTCCCTGGCGGACAAAAAGCGGGAGCAGTTGTGG
>JBBTUQ010000098.1:0-4826 GCA_038063675.1 Patescibacteria group bacterium
CATACCAGGCAATAACTTTGAGCAAATTCCCCCCCACCACTTGCGTCAATGATAAATCTACGATTGAGGAACACGGATTGCCAATAATATCCGAAGACACAATCGGCTCTGTCGTCACCTCCAAAATATTTTTATATCTCTCACTTTGCGCTTCGTCCGTAAAAATTTTATTCACTTCTTCCACCGTCGTTTCTCTTTTAAAAAGAAAGGTAAAATCAGACAACGACCCCACAATCGTTGGCACCCGGATCGCCAGTCCCGTAAACAATCCCTTTAGTTCCGGCACGGCCTCTGCCGCCGCCAGCGTGGCCCCGGTCGTGGTCGGAATAATATTTTGCGCGGCCGCTCTTGCTCTTCTATAATCTTTGTGTCCTCCGTCCTGCAATTCCTGATCAGAAGTATACGAATGAATTGTGGTCATCATCGCCTTTTCGATCCCAAATTTTTCGGAAATAATTTGCGCCACCGGGGCAATACTATTAGTTGTGCAGGAGGCGTTGGAAATAATGTCTTCTATTTTTTGTCCCGGGCCAAAATTAACCTTCAAAACGTAAGTTTTTATTGTTCCGTCTTTCGCCGGCGCTGACAGGACCACTTTTTTCGCCCCCGCCGTCAAATGAGCGGAAATTTTTTCCATCGTGGTAAATTGCCCCGTCGCCTCAATCACTACGTCCACCAAAAGTTTTCTCCATGGCAGCATCTCCGGACTTTTCTCACAAAAAATCGGAATCTGCTTGCCATCCACCACCAAATTAGTTCCCTCAACTGCTACCGTGTGATTCTTCAAAACTCCATAGGCCGTATCATATTTTAGAAGATAAGACCAACCCAAAACATCAGTAGAGCTACCGGTGTTTATTCCCACCACCTCAATTTGATCCGCAAATTTTTCCAATATCACCCGATGGGCCACCCGCCCAATCCGCCCATAACCATTTATTGCTACTTTGATCATAACAATGCCTCAAGACCAGGCAAAACCTCTCCGCATAAAAACTTTAGCATACTTCCCCCCCCGGTGGAAACCCAATCAAATTTATCTGCCATTCCAAGTTTATTTATATACCCCACCGTATCCCCCCCACCAACAATCTTAAAAGCCTCTTTCTGCGCCAAAATCAAATCCACCAGTTTTCTCGTCCCCGCTTCATAGCCATTTTCAATGTCCCCCATTGGTCCATTCCAGACTATCGTCTTTGCTCCGGGTAACGATTCAATCAAAAAATCCTTTTCCTCCGTTGCTAATTTTCCTCCAATAACTACCACATCCGCAAATCCTTCCATTTTATCTATCAAAGGCTGTTTTGTCTCTACCTTCGTCCCGCCAATTATTACCAAAAGCGGCCTGCCGGGATTTTCCAAAACCCCGGACAAAACTTCGATCTCCTTTGCCAATCTAAATCCCGCAAAATGTGGCAACAACTTCGGGACTCCCACCATACTTGCATGCGCCCTCTCACAATTGGCAAAAGATTCATTAACATAAATCTCCCCTAACCCCGCCAATTCTTTAGTAAAACCTTCATCATTGTTTTCTTCCTCTGCAAAAAACCTCAAGTTTTCTAAAACCACAAAATTCTTGTCAATCTCAAATCCTCTAAGCCCCCCATCAATCCAGGAAGACATTAATTCTTTCTTCGCAAACCACTCGGCAATTCTTTTCGTGGAAAATTGCTCACTAAATTTACCCTCGGGCCGGCCAATATGCCCGCTCAAAATCACCGTATTTCCGTTCTTTAGCAAAAACTCTACCGTCGGCCAAATCGCCTCCAACCTGGAATAATCATCCACGGGCGTATCTAAATCACCCCTAATCAAAACCCTTTTATTTTTTATTGAATCATCAACAACTGGTAGTTTCATCCTTCCAGTCTATGCCAAAAGTTTACCCCGATCAACCATCGAAACTTATTTCTCCAACAAAAACTCCCACAAAGGAATAAGATTTTTGCCTTCCAGATTTTTGGTTACCACCAGCAAATCTTTATCTTTCGGTAACTTTTGCCGGTCGCTGGTGTATTTAACCTCAATCTTTTGTCTTTCCGTCACAAAATCAACTTCTTTATTGTTTTCGAAAAGATAGCCCAGTTTTTGGTTTTCTTTTTTAAGTTTCCAAAAAACCGCCGTTTCCGCCTTGGCTCCCAAATCCCCATCTCCTGTCATTAATGTTTTGAGCCCATTATCTAAAAGATAAGTTTTCTTTGGAGCGTAAGCCCGTTTGGAAAAAGAACTCGACCACGCTTCTAGTTTTCCCACTAGAAATGAGGCTTCAAAATAGTTTATATAATCCTTAACCGTGTCCACGCTTATCTCCAAAACCTTGGCTAATTTGTTAAAACTCGTCCGACTCCCAACGCTGGCAGCCAAAAGTTTGTACAAATCCCGAACGATTCCCGGATTTCTAATGGGATAGATTCGTCCCAAATCCCGGGCAAAAATATCCTCCAAAAGTGAGGATAAATATTCGTCCGAGGGAGTTAAAACCTGCTCCGGATATCCCCCAATGTTTAAATACTTTTCCGCCTCTGCTTCCAGCAGATAACTTTCCGATTTTTTTACTTTAACCCGGCGAAACTCTAAAAATTCTCTAAAATCCAACGGATAAACAACCGTATTTATTTGCCGCCCGGTTAACTTGCCCCCATGGGAAGAAATCAAGGCTGAGGTTGAGCCGGAACAAAAAATTTTAAGATTTTCACTATCATAAAGGGATTTTAATTCTGCTTGCCAATTTGGACTATTCTGGACTTCGTCAAAAAAAAGATAGAGTTTTTCTCCCCGACCATGAGAAAAAATCTGTCGAAACACCGTCAGGTGATCTGATACCGAAACCCCAATTGCCCGGGCATAGTCACAAGAAACATAAAAAATTTCTTCGGGTTCAACCCCATTCTTCAATAACCCGGCAACTATTTGCTTCAAAATCGTGGTTTTTCCCACCCGCCGCCCTCCGGTAATCAGTTCTATTTGTTTTCGCGGCAAGCGTTTCTCCAAACCGGAAATATAAGCTCCGCGTAAAATCCCCGTCTCTAAGCTTCTCCCCTCCCACCAGGAATTAAACGCAAAATAGTCATTTTTATTCATGACTTATATTTTAAACATAATCGAAGCTTTTGTCAAGTAGTTTCGATTATAATCGAAATACCTAAATCTTATTTGGGGGAATCTCTCCAGACAAAGCCTGAATGATGTTTTCTGCGGCTACGCGGGACATTTCCCCGCGGGCTTCGAGAGTAGCGGAAGCAATGTGAGGCGTTAAAACTACATTGTCCAGCCCGTACAAAATTCTCTCCGATTCCGTTACCAATTTTGTTTCATCTTCAAAAACATCTAGCCCCGCCCCAAAAATCCATTTTTCCTGCAAAGCTTTGGCTAAGGCCATTTCATCCACTACCGCCCCGCGAGCAGTATTTATTAGAATCGCTGTTTTCTTCATGCTCGACAGCTCTTTTGCTCCGATCAAATGCCGTGTTTCCGCCGTCAACGGCACATGCAACGAAACCACATCCGCTTGTGCGAGTAAATTATTGAGGCTTTCTTTTTCGCGCGAACACGTAATCACTTTCATCCCTAACCCCGCTTCGCAAATTTTGCCCATCGCCGTCCCAGTTCTTCCCATTCCCAAAATTCCAATTGTTTTCCCACTAAATTCCATGCCAATAAACAAATTTGGATCCCATCTTTCATACTCCCCTGCCCGCACGAATCTATCAGCTAAAATTATTTTTTTTCCTACGGCTAACATCAACCCCACCGCGTGTTCCGCCACTGATTTTTCAAACCCGCCCGGCGTGTTCGTCACAAAAATATTTCTCTTTTTTGCTTCCTCAACATCTATATTGTCATACCCCACGGCATAATTAGCAATAATTTTTAACTGCGGCCCGACTTTGTCCATAAATGCCCCGTCAATCTTATCCGTCAAAATCGCCACAATCGCCTCCGCCCCCGCCGTCTCCGTCACCACTTCATGCCCGGCGGTTTTAATCATCCCTTCCGCCTCCCCGGGAATTTTATGTAAAAAACAAACTTTCATGATTTGAACAGTCTTATTTTCCCCTCCACCACTTCCCGAACCGCCTCCACTGCCGGTAGTGTCAGTTTATACCAAGCGTATTCTTCCGGATTGCCTTTCAGCATATTTTCCAAATTTTCTCTGAACACCATCCGCAGTTCCGTATTGATATTTATTTTGACAATCCCCAGCCCGATCGCCGCCCGGATATCTTCCGCCTCGATCCCGCTCCCTCCGTGCAAAGATAAAAAAGTCTCCGGCAAGATTCCATGAATTTTTTGCAATAATTCCAAATCCTACTTTTAATTTTCTGCAAACCCGTGTTTATTCCCGATCGCCACCGCCAAAACATCTACCCCGGTTCGTTCCACAAATTTCTTCGCTCTTTCCGGATCGGTGATTTTCCCCCCAATCTGGTCCATCTCTCCTTCGACCAAAACATTTTTTTCTCGGGCCATCGCCACTACTTCTTTTGTCAATTTAATATTCTCTTCCAAATCCAGTTTCGACCCATCAAAATGCACCATGTCAAATCCGAGCCCAATCGAATCTCTTATGACCTCTAAATCGTCCGCGTGGTCTAAATTGGGGAACAAATTTATCCCAAATTCCTCTTTCAAGTTGACCGTTAAAGCTACGAAATTTTGCAGTCCCAGATATTTTTCCTCTCCCGGAGACACTTCCACAATCACCGCCGTCCCCATATTCTTGACCGCCTCCGCCACTCCTTTCAGCGTTTCCAAAGAGTCAATATTAAACGCCCCCAAAGCAAATTTTTCTTCTTTAGCTTTTTTAAAATAAGCAGCTAATT
>JBBTUQ010000099.1:0-6687 GCA_038063675.1 Patescibacteria group bacterium
CGCAACGGAGAAAGAAAAAATAGAGTGTTATATTCCGCCTCTAATTGATTGTCTATACGAAAAACATTTTCGAGCTTTTTTTGAAATCTTTGCTTTTCCTCATTAGACTTGCCGAATCTTAGATAATTTAAGATTATCTGACCAGAAGTAAAGGGAAATTTTATAATTTTTGGTAACTCTCCCCCACTGTAGAGATCGTAGATAATAAGATCAAAGTCGTCTTTTAGTTTAGTTTTGGTAGCATCAGCGATGATGATTTTCAAATTGGCGATTTTGTCAAGGTTAAAATATTTTTTGCCAAGAGCGATCATGACCGGGTCAATTTCGACGCCGGTGATTTGAGAATGGGGATATTTTTTTAAGAGGGGTTTGAGAATAGAGCCGCAGCCGAGGCCGAGGATAAGGACGTTTCTTAAGAGCACCTCTTTTAAAGCTTTGTGCCAGAGTTTTTCAACAAGAGGACCGGACTGCTCGTAACCTCCAACCCAAACAGAATAACGGCCGAAAAATTTCTTGAGTTTAATTTCGCCGTTGAATTTAGACTTTATGGTTAAATCTTGCCAAAGAAACATCAATAATTTTTTGTAAGAATTGCGGATATGAGAAGCCGGCGGCTTTGGCCGAGCGGGTGGCACCATCGTCAGGGCCAATGGCGGGGTTGGCGTTAATATCTAAAATATAAGGAGCGTTATCTTTAGACAACCGAAAATCTACTCGCGTGTAATCTAAACAATTTGTGGCGGAAACAGCCTTAACCGCGATTGTTTTGATTTTTTCTTCGATATCTTTTGGAAGAATGGCGGGACAAACGCCATTAGTCTCTTTGAAGGCAAGACTTTTTTCTTCCCATTTGGCGGCAAAATCGACAATTTTATATTTATTTTTGAACGACGGGCCAAAAATTATTTCAGAAATCGGTAAGACTTCGTTTCCTAAAACAGTAACGTTCAACTCTCTACCGTCAATGAATTCTTCGATAAGAATGTTTTGGGAATAGGCTTTTTTGAGTTTTTCTGTTTGAATACGAAGTTCCCGAAACGATTTGACAACCGACCGGTCAGTAATACCAAGACTACAATGTTCGTCGGAGAGCTTGACGATGAGAGGAAATTTTTCAGATCCGGGGGTTGGCAAATTATTGGCACGAAGAATTTCTTTGGCCGCGATTTTATTATTTGTTAAGATAATTGCCCCGCTGTGGGACCCGGAGAAAGGGATACCGGTTTTGGCCAATAAATTGGGGACTTCAGGTTCTGATTTTGCAGCGCTACCGATGCCATAGGCGCAATTAAAAATAAAATCAGCGGAGAGACTTTTTAGTTTGCCTACACTTTTTTCATTTAAATCAAAAAGGCTAACCTCATGACCAAGCGTGGCCAGATTTTCGGAAATAGCCCGGGCGGTAACCACAGTATCTTCTTCGGATAAGATATCTTCGGGGTTTCCGATAACGAGCGACTTTACCTGATTATAGACTACAGTAATCTTCACAAAAATTAGACTAAGAAGTTATATCTACGGGCGGCGATTGCGGTAAGAGTACCAATAAAATGATTATAATCGAGACCGAAAGTATTGGCAGACCTGGATTCCCCCATCTCGGGAGAAAGGTCACAATTAAGGTTCACCTCCAGAAAGTAGGGAATACCATCACGCCTGAGACGGATATCGATACGGGCGTAGTCTCGCCCACCACAAACAAAGTAGGCTTTAAGAGCGAGGTTTTCAATTTTTTTCTGAAGAGACTTAGAAAGCGGAGCGGGACAGATACCGGTGGTGTTTTTATAACTAAAGGAGTTTTCGACCCACTTAGCTTTAAAATCCACAAATTTGGGGCGACCGATGTAAAATTCTCCAAAATCAATTTCCGAAATGGGGAGAACCTTAGCTTCCCGACCGTTACCAATAATCAAAACATTCAATTCTCGGCCGGCGATATATTCTTCCACCAGAACCGGCTGGTGATATTTCTTAAGAAGATTTCTGACTTCTTTTTTTAACCGGGCATAACTTGTGACAACAGAATTGGCACTGATGCCAAGACTACAATCTTCGGCCACTGGCTTAACAAAGAGGGGGAATTCGAGTCTGGACGGAAGATCTTGGGGGACTGTTTCGAAAACAGCAAAGCTGGGGGTGGGGATTCCATTTTGCTCAAAGACCTTTTTAGTAAGAACCTTGTTGGTCGTAAGAATTAACGATGAAGCGTTGGCGCCGGTATAAGGTTTTTGATGGTGATCTAGAATTTCGGGAACTTTGTGTTCGGTTCTGGGGAAACTGCCGATGCCATCGCAAAGATTAAAAATTAAGTCGGTACGAATGCTGTTAACCTCTCGCACAGTTTCGGGGGTTAATTTAAAGATTTCCGTTTTGTAGCCGTCGCGGGATAACGCCCTGGCGATTATGGCAGCATCCTCTCTCCCGCCTTCTTCGGTAAGAAGGGCATCTTTATCGGAAAAAGGGAGAGACTTTACTTCGTTATAAAGAACGGTAACCTTCTTAACTTTTTTTCTTTTATTTTTCACTTCGGTTCCAGAGTAATTATTTTTTTACCCATGTAATCCTGGAGCACTTCGGGGATATTTACCGACCCATCGGGGTTTTGGTAATTATCAACTATCGCTAAAATCGGTCTCGTATTTGTTATCCCTGTGGCTGAAATTGTGTGGGCAAATTTTTTCTCTCCGGTCTTTTTATCAATGTACCGAATATTTAATCTTCGAGAGTGATAAGCAGCTAAGTCAGAATTCGACATTGCTTCGCAATATTCCTGTTGTGAGGGTAACCAAGCCTCAATATCAAACTTTCGATAAGTGGCTAAGCCCACGTCTCCAGTGCACATATCAATAACGTGATAAGGAATTTTTAAATCTTTAAGGAGGCTCTCCTCTATCTCCAAGGCCTCGTGCATGTATTTTTCCGAGGTTTCTTGAGTGGTGAAATAAATCATTTCAATCTTGGTAAATTGATGAACACGTTTTATGCCCTTGGTTTCTTTACCCCAAGAGCCGGCTTCAGAGCGAAAGCATTCAGAATAACCTACATACCGAAGAGGATGACCGTCATCAATGTTGATTGTTTCGTCAGAATGATAGGAGACAATGGCTTGTTCGGAAGTCCCAACAAGATATAACGCCTCTTTGTCTTCAATTTTCTCCTCATCATGCATCTTATATATTTGAGTTGATTCTGATGGGAAATAACCAGTGCCATACATTGGGCGATATTTTACTAAACATGGAGTAGTAATAGGAATAAACCCATCTTTAACAAGTTTTTTGAGGGCTAGATTAAAAATTGCAAACTGCATAAGAACGGCATCGTTTTTCAAATAATAGAATCTTGAACCGGAATTTTTTGAAGCTTTTTCCATATCAACCATATCCAGATTAACCATCAAGTCATGATAGTGCTTTGCGGCGAAATTAAACTTAGGACGGGAATTTTTTTCCGGCCATATCTTGATTTCAATATTCCCCGAGGAATCTTTCCCAATCGGCATTACGGGTGAGGTGATATTTGGCATCCAGTCCATGAGCTCTTGCCAGCGAAGTTCAACAGTGGCTAACTCTTTTTCAGCCAAATCGATAGATTCTTTAATTTTTTTGCCCTCCAATATTTTTTCGGGAGTGCGATCTTCGGCCTTTTTTAAAGATTCGGCAAATTTATTGCGGATCGCCCGCATATCTTCGATTTCTCTTTGGAGTTTGGTTTTTCTAGCATCAACAAGGAGAAGCTCGTCAACATCAGCCTTCTTTGAATCCACTCCCCTGTTTAAAATATTTTGTTTAACTTTTTCCGCGTTTTCGCGAATATACTTAATATCCAACATGAAGATATTATAACCCCAATTCTTTTGAAATGTTTTGCATGCCACTTAAAACTATTTCTACAAACTTGTCTAATTTTATGTTTAATTTTTCTTCGCATTTAATAATGTCCTCTCTTTTGGCTCCGGCGGCGAAGTTTTTGGACTTAAATTTATCTAAAACTTTTTCGACGGTAACTCCGGCGAGTTTTTTATCCGGCTGGACAAGGGCAGTGGCAACAATTAAACCAGTTAGTTCGTCACAACAAAATAGTGACCATTGGCAAACATTTTGCGGTTCTGTTCCAAGATGAGAAGCGCCGTGGGATTTAATGGCGTTTAATAATTCCTGATCTGTTTCTTCTAATTCCTCCACCCATTTAACCATTAAACCCGAATGGTTGGCCATGTCATCTTTCGTTTGTTCATAGTCTCCGTCATGAAGTAGCCCGACGATACCCCACAAATCAGATCCATTTCCTAAGGCTCGCATTGCCGCTTCTACGGCCAGACAATGCCGGCGCAAATTCACTGATTGCATTTTGGAATAAAGAAGATCAATGGCTTGTTGACGGGAAATAATCATGCTACTTTTCCGGTCTTAAAAGCGGGAACAAAACAGTTTCGCGGATGGGGAGATTGCAGAGGAAAGAAAATAATCTTTCGGAAACGCCAAAGCCGGAAACCGGAGGCATGCCGTATTCCAGGGCGGTGACAAAATCAGCATCGTTCATTTGGGCTTCAGCGTCCCCTTTTTCCCGCATTTCCTGCTGTTTTTTAAATCTTTCTGCCTGGTCCAGCGGGTCATTTAGCTCGGAATAACCATTGCCAAGTTCTGATCCGGCAATAATTACTTGATATCTTTCGACAAACTCCGGATTATTTTTTTGGCGTTTGGCCAGTGGAGAAACAGAAACCGGATGGCCGGTTAAAAACACCGGGCCGGCGATTTCTTTTCCGGCTTTTTTCCATAATTCGTCGATTTCGCGGGGATTTTGAATAGTCGTAATATCAATTCCTGTTTTTTCTTTGATAGTTTTTGAATAATCGATTTCTTCCCATGGTTTGGAAAAATCAATCTTAAAGCCGTTTATTTCGAAATCGGATTTGCCAAAAGTTTTTTTGATAACATATTTATACATTTCTTCAACCAATTTCATGGAATCTTCGAAATTGGCATAGGCCCAGTAGAATTCCATCTGGGTGTAGTCTTGAAGATGCTCACGACTGATACCTTCGTTGCGGAATTGTCTGCCGATTTCAAAAGTTTTTTCAAAACCGGCGACCATTAATCTTTTTTGCCACAATTCCCCCATAGAAATGCGCAAATACAAATCAATGTCGAGAGCGTCGTGATGGGTAACAAAGGGGTTGGCATCGGCTCCGCCGGCCGTGTTTTCTAGAACAGGAGTTTCAACTTCTAAAAAACCTTTTTCTTGTAAAAAATTTCGCATTGAATTCCAAAAAAGGGCTTTTTTACGGAAAAGATTTTTCAAATCATCATTTAAAAACAAATCCAAGTAACGTTGACGGTAGCGAGTTTCTTCGTCTTTTAAGCCGTACCAAACATCCGGGACGGGACGAAGCGATTTTGAAAGAATTTCGAAACTTTCAACATCGACAGTTACTTCGCCGGATTTGGTGGTGGTGATAACTCCGTTCACCCCCAGAAAATCACCAATATCAAGAAGTTTTAATAAATCAAAATTATCTCCGAGTTTTTCTTTCTGAAACCATAATTGAATCTGGCCGCTTTCGTCTTTTAAATCGGCAAAAATCATGGCGCCGTGTTCGCGGATGGACCAGAGGCGACCGACGACGGAAACTTCGATGTCCATTTTTTGCCGAGCCTCGGCAATGGGGATAAAAGGACGAGAAAATTTTGAAGGGTAGGGATTAATGCCCAGATCCAGGAGTTTCTTTAACTTTTCGGTTTTGACGACCATGACTTAATATTACTCGATAGAAGAGATCGTGTAAATGACCTTACCTGCAGGGGCGGTAACTTCGATCTTATCTCCGACTTTTTTCCCTAAAAGGGCTTTGCCCAAAGGAGAATTTCCGGAGATTTTTTTGGCAATGGGGTTAGCTTCCCATTCGCCAACGACAAAAAAAGAATCTTTTTTGCCATTAATGGTAACAGTAACCTTACAGCCAACGCCAACGACACCGGATTTGCCGGAAGAGACAGCGACTAACGAACTGTTTTTTAAAATTTCTTCAAGTTCCTGGACACGGCCCTGAAGAAACCCCAGATCTTCTTTTGCCTGTTGATAACCGCTGTTTTCCGAGAGATCACCGTCTTCACGGGCCTTGGAAAGTTTTTCAACCACGCCGGGAATTCGCTTATTTTTCAAAGTTTCAAACTCTTCCTTCAGTTTTTTTAAACCATCAGAAGTTACTAATGTTCCGTTTTTGGGCATAAAGTTACGAAAAAAATAGCCCCACCGAATCTGGCGAAGCTAGGAACTATCGCGTAGCTATGCTATTATAACAAAGAAAATCTGTTTGTCAAGTCTTTTGGCGCGTTCGTCTAGTGGTCTAGGACGGGGCGTTCTCAACGCCCAAATCATCGGTTCGAATCCGATACGCGCCACTTGTTTTGATCTGTTAGCCGGTGACGTATCTTCCAATACAGGCTCCTGTTGATCTGAGCCGAAGTCTTTTGTTTCTATTTTTTAGCTCTGCTTCGGCGACTGAATAGCCCGGACCGAATTTCACAAATGACGGCGTGCCAACGGTCACAAAAAGTCGATTTAAAGCTTGGGCTAAGGACTGCGGTTGTTTTTCGTGTAATTCTACATCAAATAGTCCGAGAATTGTTAGATCGGCAGAATGAATATTTATGTCAAGATTACTAGCCATGGTCTCGGTTATTT